>JAISOY010000133.1 GCA_031275285.1 Bacteroidales bacterium
TTTCCATAATAAGGTTGGTACAATAACATAAGGGTTGCGTACCGGAGATCTTACAGTTTACCAGCTTCAGGTTTTTTGAGTGCCATCCCAGATACTCACCGTTCAGCACAGAGTCGTAAACGGTAACGTTCTCCGTTTTCCAGAAAGCATCTTTGGAGTCGAGATGTGCATTGCGTATCACTACATTTTTTGCATCCTGGAAAGAGTAGTTACCCTGCAGATAGAAGCCGTCGATGTCGATATTCACACCGTTCATAAAAATATAATCGCCACCACGTGCGTCTACATTTCGGAGTTTCATATCCCGGCAATTCCACATAGTTTCTCCCGCACAGGTAAATTTGACGTTTTCCAGATATAAATCATCGATCTCACGGAACATTTTGGGTGCTTCCACACGGGTATTGATCATGCGGATGTTTCTGGAATACCAGATAGCCGCACGACCGTATACGGTAAAGAGGCAGTCTTCGATCAAGGTATTGGTGTTGTGCCAGAAAGGATACTTACCCATGAATTCACAATTATAAGCTTCCACATCCGAGCATTCTTTCAAAGCCGATTCTCCGGGGTAGAATTTTACGTTTTCAAGACGTATATTGTTGGTTGCGAATAATGGTCTTTCGCCCTCAAAGAATGTATTACTGATTACATTTTTCATTTTATGATTATTTATATTATTAATTGCTATTTTATATTTTATTGAGTATTACACAATGGAACGCCTTAAACCTGGCCTGTATTCCGTTGAAAGTTACCGGTAATTCTTTTACCGGACCATTTTATGAATACTTAATCATTCAATTCGACTGTATTATAGAAAAAACGTTTAAAAAAGATCACATGGCCGATAGGACAATTGACTTTTCGGCTCAAAGGTTTTTGTTGCCGGGTTCATTCTGTATTTTGCCTGTCTGTTTTCAGTTTCAGCCATTTCCCGTATGTAAGCATGCGCCAGATCCATTCCAGGGGGCCATATTGGTAATGATTGAGCCATAGATAACTGTATGCTACCTGTAAACCGAATACGGCAGCTGCAATGAGCTCGACATAGATAAGCCCTGTTTTAGCACCCAGTCCGAAGCCTATGCCATAGAAAATGATCATTCCGATAACCGACTGCATGATATAATTGGTCAGTGCCATTCTTCCCGGCGCCGCAAATATCCGGAAGATAGCCAGTTCTTTATGCTTATCATACCACAGGCAGATAGCTGTGATATAGGCAAGGCTTAACGGGACCACGCTTACGGCGTATATGGCGGAATACATGATCAACCCTATAGGATGACTGTTCATTGCGCTCCATGCATATAGTACGGATGTAGGAAAACCAATACAGAAGCCGTAAATCATTGTTTTTTTTAGTAATGTATGATTACTCTTAAAGTTGGTATATAACCTGTTTCTGCCGATATATAGGCCAAGTAAAAATAATCCCAGTACCTTGAAAACACGATTACCATCGATAAACTCCTGCATACGGATGAATGATCCGGCGAGATTGAACCGGAGCACATCGAGGTAACTTTGGCTCTCCACAAGCCATACAGGGAAATTATCTCCGGTAATACCCACCTGTCCGTGGAAATACCCGGTTGCCCTGATGACAGGTGCAGAAAGGTTCCATCCGAAAAGAACGATACAGGCATCCATCGCTATCGGGAAAAGTAAAAGTATCACCGAAGAGATCAACAGCTTCTTATTGGATATATTTCTGAAAAGCGGAAGGAAGAACCCCACAAAAGCATAGAGGATAAGAATATCGCCTGCCCAGAGAAACAACAGGTGGAACAGGCCGATAAGAAACAGGATACACATCCTGCGGTAAAATATTTTCATTCCGTTCCGGTTATTCCGTGCGGCATTAGACAGGATAATGGAAAAACCGATACCGAACAATAAAGAAAAGAGTGTGTAAAACTTACCATCGATGAAAATATATTGAAGATACTTCACCACAGTGTCGATACCAGCAGTCGGCAAAGCGCTTACGGTTTCGCTTGTTTGAAAAGTATATAGCGAAAACTCGGGGTAATTGGCAAGGCAGATTCCGAATAATGCCAATCCGCGCAAAGCATCGAGGATAATATGCCTTTCTTTGGTTTTTACCGGATGGATGTTATTTGACATATGATTTGTTCGTTTATAACTGTTCGGAAGTAACCTGTATATTAATTACCTGAACCTGTTTTTCAACAGGGTTGATCTATTGTGTGTTGGATAAATTACTGTGAGATAATAATTTGCGGTTGTTCTTGCTGGATGGCATCGATCCCGGAAACAGGATTGTAAAAACGGATATTAGATATCTCATCTGAAACGATACAAGCATTTTATTCGTTGATTCATTTGATACAGGACCTTCACATTATGACTGCCAAAAGTACAAATAAAATATCACAAAAATATGGTGCCGGTTACAGAATAATAGGTTTGGATTTTGGTTTTTATGGACGAAAAAAACAGGTACGCACTCCGGCCAGTGAGCCGGATATTTTCATGTCGGTTACATCTTTGCAGCGGCGGCTGAGTGAACCCGGAATGATGCCTGCTTTTTTGGATCATCACTTTGTTGAATGATCGTTATCGATAAGCTGCTTTGTAGATGGAGATACAATCCTCAACGCTCATATCGTAACGGTCGGCAGCGAAAAGTCCACCCATAGTTTCCTTTGCATTGATTGCCAATGTTTCGAATTCACCGGGTGTAATGCCATAGTCGGACATTTTCAGGCCGGCTACACCGCATGCTTCCTGTAATTTTACCAGGGCAGTAATGAAATCCATCGGCTCTTTGGCATCTTCCATACCCATCGCCTGTGCCATGCGTATAAACCGGTCGTCGGCTACATGCTTTTCAATAAAGAAAGTGAAATAAGCCTTGCTTAGCATGATGAGTCCAGCGCCGTGCGGCAATTCCTGATGGAAGGCCGACATAGCATGCTCCATGGAGTGCTGGCTTGATGTGACGCCTGTTTCCATAGCATAGCCAGAGAGGGTATTCCCGAAGGCAACCAATGTGCGGGCTTCGATGTCGTTGCCGTCCTGATAGGCTTTTGTCAGGTTGCGGCCCACATTCTCAATCGCAGTAATAGCCAGCATATCACTCATCAGGTTTGTGTATTTGGTGATATAGGCTTCCACGCTGTGGAACAACGCATCAAATCCCTGATAGGCGGTGAATTGCCGGGGTACGCTCAACATCAGTTCGGGATCGACGATGGAAAGTACCGGAAAGGTGTCTTCGGTGCCTATTCCTATTTTCTCATTGGTTGTTGCATTGGATATGACTCCCCAGCGATCTGCCTCCGAACCGGTTCCGGCCGTGGTGGTGATGGCGATGATAGGAAGGGGTTTTTCGGTATATTCCTTTCCTTTTCCTGTACCTGATGTTACATAATCCCATAGGTCACCCTCATTAGTGGCCATCAGGGCAATGGCCTTGGAGGCATCCATCACGCTGCCGCCACCGAGCGCCACAATGAAATCACATCCGTTTTCCCTGGCTGTAGCAGCTCCTTCCATAACGGTCGTTTTTAGCGGATTGGCTTCGATCCTGTCAAATATTCTATAATCAATACCAGCCAGGTTCAATTGTTTTTCTACACGCGACAGGTAACCGTTGGCTTTGGTCGATTTTCCGTTTGAGATCACCAGCAATGCTTTTTTACCGGGCATCTTACGGACACTGAGATAGTTCAATTCGCCGGCGCCGAAGAACAGGCGTGTGGGATTGAAAAATGCAAAATTTTTATTGGTTTCCATTTGTTTATTTTTTATTGGATGATAACTGTTCTTATTTTGAACACGACAAAGGTAAGGTGAATGAATGGTGGTGTTTTTGCCGTCAGGCTCAATATTTTTTGTTTTCCGGCTCATGTGTTGCTACGTATTTGTTCCCTTTCCGGGGGCGAATATTTTCCTTTTTGTTATTTCCTAAAGGAAACTAACTTTACCGGCTTAAGATGATGAGATATGAACATACGGATTGGGATCGTTCTTTTTTGTTCTCTTTTTTTGTCCTGCGGGATCAATGAACGTATCCGGGAAGGTATTCAGCACGAATTAGACAGTAAATACAGGGAACTGGGGTTGCATATGATGGGGTATTACAGCATCTTCCGGAAAACTGGTAAACAAAAGGATATTCCCAGGTTTGTCGTATTTTTCAGCAAAGATGTAAATGCGGAGAAGCCGGATTTTTCGGCGGTCTGGCACAACAAACGACAGGCTTTTGAGAAAAATCTGCACGAGCTGTATTATGTCCGTTATGGCAAATATGAATATGCCGGTATGCTGAGCGCTTCGCTGGCTGCTGTCGGGAAAAACTATACCCTGTTTTTAAAAGTTATGGACGAGGAACATACCACCAACTGGAGGGCTTTTGTTTACCTGATGCATCACATCGACAGGCGAAATATAGCCGATCTGGATTCTATTGCAAAAAAATGCCGGGATTTCAGGTTACAAACCGGAATGAACACGTTGGGTGTCGAAGCTGTTTTCGTTGACAGCACCCTGATGAAAAAAATCTTTGCAGAGGAGTATGGTTCATCAGGAAAGGAGTTTTCGAAACTGACCGAATATGAACATGAGGTATTGTACGGCAAGGCATCTAAATATAAATACATTGCCTCATTTGATGGTTCGCCTGATACACATGCCTGGTTCGGGTATACTCACGGTTCGCCTTTCAGAGACGTCGTTTTGGAAAAGTGTACCTCTGTGTTGGAACGGAAATACCCTCCGGATGAATATAAGATCGTTTGTCATTTTAATTATAATGGTATCTCCATGACCGATTTCACAGCGTCTTTTTGGGTGAATTATTTTATCAGATCGGAAAAAGACGATAAACAGGTTGCAAAAGGTAAAATTTCAGGAGTATATGAAGTAGAAACCGGAAAAATAACTCCGGAAATAATCTGACAGGAATATAGGTCTACCTTTCGGGGATCATCCTGTTTAAACGATGGATCCACCCGATTACATTAATAATCATTCAGGTAATTTTGTAATGAACTGATCAATTTACCCACATGTATTCCATCAACAAACGAATGATGTACCTGTACCGAGAACGGTAAGATAATTTTTCCGTCTCTCTCAAAGAATTTACCCCAATCAAATAAAGGCGTAGCGTTATCCTTTTTACCGGAATTTGTATGTGAAATATGGGTGTACGATATCCAGGGAAGCGGGGAAAACATGAAAATGTCATTGCCTAATGGTCCGGTAAAGTATACTTTTTGATTTTGGATCTTTTCGGCAGCCACAGACAGGTATTTATCCAGATCATCCTGCATGGTGATATTCACTACCTGGAACAATTCCGTTTCATCCTTCATGTGGGTGAGGGCCGTATTTATCCTATCAAACAGGACGATCTTACCATCTACAAAACGATACCGGAATTCTTCAATTTTATTTGCACAGGCCGAAACGGCATAAATTAAAGCCAGGGTAAAGGAGTGTCCCTGCTCTCTGTTTCTTTTGTGAAAAATTGTTATATCCAGTTCTGTGGTAATACAATAGCATGGGTCGACATAATCCCTGAATATCCGGCAGTGCTCTGTCCGCCGCCATTTATTTTCATCTATTTCAGTATAACCGTTCTCCATATTTTCGATTTAAGCACTCAGTGCTATTTATTACTTTCTTAAGTTGCATTGATCGAATTGATTATGCTCATCAAATGCGACATTAATTTATTGGCATTACTTATACAATTCTCCCGCTAAATTAATGAAGAATAACGAGCCGGAAATATTTATCTGCGTAAAATTTATGATTTATGCGAATCAAGAGTTAAATATGTGTTTACTAAGGTCCGCAAAGCGGGCTAATGTAAATAACCACAGGTAAACTGCAGCTCACGACCATCGGGAGTAAACACGTGGCAGGAAGATACTTGTATGACGTCCCTAAAGGGGGCGAATAATATGGCTGAGAAATGGAGGGAATATTATCACAAGAAGGCCTGAATGTCTCTCTAACAGATGGAATTGCTGCGGGTGAAATTATACTGTAAGAAATATGTGATTATTCAGATAAAAAGATGTAGAAACTACTTACATTTGCACAATATATCATTCCATCAGGTTTTGAATGCATGATACCCATAAATCAGGTGTCATTACCTGTATGATGTATATGACCGGAAATATTCAATTCAATCATATTCAAATATAAACTGTTATGAAGCATATCAGAGCCATTTTACTGGGAAGCGTAATTGTGTTGTGCACTTCATGTGGTACAGAACCGCAAAGCAAAAACCCGGCAGGGGAAACATCCAATCCCGTGACGGAAAATATCATGTCACGCCGTAGCATACGTAAATATAAACCGGTACCGATCAGCCGCGATCAGATGGAAGCCATTCTGGAGTCGGGTATTCACGCTCCTAATGGACAAGGCTGGCAATCATGGGAAGTCCGTATCGTCGACAATCAGGAATTTCTCAACGGACTCAGTGCGGTATACCACCGGAAAAATTCTCAGGGGGGCGGTAACGGCAGGAATCTGTTCTATGGTGCGCCGGTCGTCGCATTTATCGCGTATGATACTACGTATGATTTATCACAGGTGGATTGCGGATTGTTCGGTGAAAATATGATCCTTTCGGCCTGGTCTGTGGGAATCGGGTCCTGTTGTCTGGGCGGCCCTGCACGTTTTATCACCGGTGATCCCGATGCAGCGGAATATCTCAAAAAACTGGATTTTCCCGATACACACCGTTTGCTGTATTGTATTGCATTCGGAATACCGGATGAAGCACCTGCAGCAAAACCGAGAAAAAGAACAAACGTAAGGTATATTGATTAAAGTATTACGCTATCAGCGGCTATTTCCTTATTTATTGGAATGACATAGAAGGATGTGTTTTTACGTCATCAATCGTTCAAAAAATGCATCCCGGTAAAAATTGCTGATCCCGATCTCATAATTACCGATGAAAACATCATTATTGCTGAAAGAGTCTACACAATCTTTGTTGATAATATAAGAGCGGTTTGCCCTTAAAAATTTATTTTGAGGCAGTAATTCGTAAATGGCTTTTAAATTCATATGGGTAATTAATCGTTGGCTTCCTGTCTGGATAATCACATAATCCTTAAGTCCCTCTATAAACAGGATGTCTTTAAAGTTAACTTTGAAAAACCTACGCTCGGATTTGATAAAAATATACTCGTTTTCCACCAGACCGATATGTGTATTTTTTTCTTCGGAAAGCAACATGGTATGATAGCTGATGGCTTTTTCGACAGCCTTTTTAAATCGTTCGGGTTTGATCGGTTTAACAAGGTAATCAACGGCGTCGACCTCATAACTGTCGAGCGCAAATTCGGCAAATGCGGTGGTAAAAATGACCAAAGTTGCCTTAGATATGCTTTTGGCAAATTCTATCCCGTTGATGCCGGGCATCTGAATATCCAGGAAAATTAAATCAACCGTGTTGTCCTGGATAAATCCTGCAGCCACTTCGGCATTTTCGAAACTTCCGGATATTTCCAATGAAGGGAATTGATTTACCAGCTTCTCTATCCCTCTGCGGGCAATAGGCTCGTCGTCTACTATGATACAATTCATGTGATAAAAATTGTTTTAAATAGATATTTGAAAAGAACATGTTCCATTTTGTTATACCCGTCTCATATTTTAAATTCCATCGTTACCTTGTAAGATTCCTTTTCATCCTGAAGGTGAAGACTGTAACTTTTCCCGAATAACAAATCCAGGCGTTTTTTTATATTTATCAAGCCTATTCCTCCTTCTTTTTTCGCATAGGTTAATCTGGCCTTAGGATTTTTGCATTCAAAGTATAAGTGTTGATCCTTCATCCGGAAAATAATTGCTACGTACGAGTCACTTTCCGGATTATGCTTCACTGCATTTTCAACAAACGGGATAAACAACAGTGGGGGGACATCAATCTCTGCATTTCCTTCCGAATGTATGGTATAATTGAAACGGTCACGGCGCATTTTCTCCAATTCGAGATAATCCCCGATAAATGTTATATCATCTTTCAGTTTTACCGTTTCTTTTGAACCTTCTTCGACCTGGTAACGCAATAAATCATTTAATTTGGAAAGCATATAGGACGATTTTCCGGCGTCTTCCCCTGCCATGATATTTGCATTGTTGAGCATATTGAACAGGAAATGGGGATTGATTTGATTTTGTAAATTGGCCAATTCTATCTCCATGGTTGCACTTTGCAGTTCGTCGATCCTGTGCCTGTTTTCTATCCGGTATTTGAATAGCTGAAGTGTTGTTAATCCACCTATAAAGAGAGCGAAAGCGGAAAATCCGGAAACGATCCCCAAAAGCAAAGGAGTCCTGATAAGTGCGTCATCCTGATTTTCATCCATACTTTGATATAGGGCAATAGAAAACATAATCGTGAAAATAAGTATTACTGCTATCAGAAGATATAGCCAGGTCCGTCCTTTCAGAAGCAATCGGGGAACGAGCAGGTACATGTTGATATAGATGATCAGATTGATCTGAAAAAAATACAGAAGCCAGCTTCCGAATCTGCCGGGTAAGATACGGACAGGTTCATCCCACATGATATTTACGGTAATCAGTAACACAGACAACTGTATGATAAGATGCCTTAATATCCGGTATTCAGGATGTAAGAACAAACCGGGAATGATATGGTTTATTTTGTTCAACATATTAGCTGTAATTCTATTGATCCGTTTCCTTTATTAAGAAAGGCCCTGCTACCGTAAAGTAATTCCAACCGTTGTCTTGTTTTCTGAAAATCACATACGGACAAATCTGTTTCCGGTACGGTACATGTAAACCTGATAGATTGATGCGCCACCTCAAAATAGATCAGCAACTCAGCAGGATGCTGCCTGATAATTTCTTCAATGAAAGGCATAAACATGGAGGGCGGGATGAATATATTCGTCTTCCCGTTAATAGAAATGGAGAAGGTAAACCTGTTGCCGCACTTTTGCTGTTCGAGTAATAAATAATTGCGGATATGTTCTATTTCAGACTCCAACAGTACCTTATTCCGTCTACAATCATACAGTTGGTACCTCAATAATTCGCTTAACTTAAAAAGCATATCCGACGTTTGTTCAGGATCGGATTTTACTTTTTCGGAAGCACAGTCCAGGATAGCATAAAGAAATTGCGGGTTGATCCGGTTTTTTATTTCATCAATGCTGTTTTTCAGATGCTGATTCTTCAGATTTTCTATTTCGGTACTGTCGGCTACCCACTGTTTAAATAATATGCTGAGGGAACTGCTTGCGATACAAATGGAATACAACGTTAAGTTTGAAAAAATATCCAATACCGTTACGCCATTAAAATCTTTCATGATTCCAGCTTTTGAAAAGATACGGTATTCTCCGGCATATTTGATGAGAATAAAACCCAAAGTGGCAATTACCAGAACCAGGATATAGCTAACATATGCACCTTTTGTAATGAAACGCCGGGCTAAATAATAAATATTGAAATAAAGGAATGCAATGATGATCACGGAAAGAAGTGCGCCAAACCAGTATATGGTACTTAACGGGATTTCAGGATCACTGTCGAATATAAAGAATGACTGGGATAAGGTAATGGGTATAAAGGCTGCGATAAAAAGCATGTGCCTCCATAATCTATACTTAGGCAGAGTCAGAAAGTCAAATAATATATTCTTATGTTCACGTGCAATCATGTGCTTCCAAAATTACATATTTCTGCCTAAAACTCGATTTTATAACTGATATTGAACATCGAGGTTGCATACTTGTAAGCCTCGATCTGTTGTGTCTTTATATTGTACCTGTGTTCGATATATTCTTTCTGATTAGTGGCATTCACACTTTTAACGGCAAATTCATGTGCGACACGTTTTCTATTCATCTTGTAGCTTATTGAAAAGTCGCCGACAAACATGGGTGAAAACTGTTTTGTATACATCCGGGTTTCATCGTACTGCACTTCCTTGTCGGGATGAGCCATTGTTGCCGCCTCATCAACAGGGGTATACCGTTGTCCTCCCAACAGGCTGGCTTTGAGGTTTACACTGAGTATGTCGCGTTTCATGATCCACTCTTTTCCTATTAATCCGTTTACGATAAACTTCCGGTTATACCTTGTGTTGTACCAGTTTCCATCTCCTCCACGGTATTTAGAGTCGAATACTGTGGCGGTTATCATATAATAGATTCCCTTTGTGAGGTATTTTTCCCATGTCAGGTCTACTCCATAATTTTGTCCTTTACCCTTACTTACGAGTATTTCGGTTACATAGAAAACATCGCGGTTGAGTATAGAATAAGAACCGTTTTCCGTTACGGGAACATCATACAGATATTGATAATACGGCTCGATTTTCAGATTCATGTCTTCTGAAATACGATAATTGTACGAAAACATTATATGGTGGCTCTTTGTAAAATCCAGATCCCGGTTGGGCTGGTTTCCGTTTTCATCTTTTACAAAATATACATCGGCTTTCTCCATGCGGCTATGCAAGCCATATCCCACAGCAAAAGAAGTTTTAGGCATTGTCTGCCACTTAAGACCGATCCTGGGCTCGATACTTGTCTTTCCGTTCAGGGCAAGGTGTTGTGCCGTCAATCCTGTGGTGAGAATAAAGCTCTTTCCTATATTTATTTTTGAACTTGAGTAAGCCGAAATAAGATTGGTTCCCCCATCCGAGTCGGTGAAATTTTCAAGAGGGTTTCCGAAAATAGGAGTGAAATCCAGATTCATATTATAGCTGATATTCGTTAATGTAATCCCTGTTTTGTTGGTATGGCGTGAACCGAACTTGTGGTTTACCGAAGAAGTGAAAACAAGATGGGTGGTGTTGGCAATCATGTCCGTCCTTGGGCTCCTGTTCTCTTCAAGGTCGGCAACGTCTTCAAAAATATGGCTATCCAGGTGGGTAGCAGCCAAAGTGCTGTTCAATGACGTTTTACGGTTCCCGAATAAATATTTGTGCGATAGGCCTGTTGCTGCTGACTTTTGTTTTGCTCCGCCCAAAATCCCGTCATCCAGATATTTCCAGTCCTCCGGGTCGTCCAGTATCGGGTCGACTTTGTCTATTAATCCTGTTCCCCACAGCGAGAATACCCCTGCTTTTTGGGTAGGGAAATTGAATTTAAAGTTCAGGTCCTGATAACCGAGCGTTCCTCCCATGCTTTCTTTCCCTTTTATCTGCTCTACGAGCGATGTGGTGGAGTAGCGATAGTTGATGATATAAGATGAGTTATGTTTTTTACTGATGGGTCCTTCTGAGGCAAAATCGATTCCTAATACACCCAGTTGAAAAGTATGTTGGTATTTCTGATTGTTACCATTGCGTAATTTCATGTCGAATACACCGGAAACGGCATTGTTGTACTCGGCCGGGAATGCTCCTATAAAGAAATCGGAGTTTCCCAGTACGTTACTGCTCAATCCCGATAGGAAACCGCCGCCCAAAGCTTCAACATCGGCAAAATGGTTCGGATTGGAAATTTCAATACCTTCCAGCCGCCATTGCAAAAGGCTCGGAGAGTTGCCGTGTACCGAGATCGAGTTGTTCGAAGCGCTTGGCGTTGCCACACCTGCATAAGCACTGACCAGACGCGACGGATCGTCCATCCCTCCCGCAAAACGGCTGGCTTCTTCAACACTGAACATTTGCGCTCCGAGCATTGCCATTTCATTCAGTGACCCTGCCTTGTTGATTTTAGATGTTACGACGACTTCACCCAGTTCCATGGGTTTTTCCGTTAATGAAATTTCAAGATACACCTCCTTTGCAGAACCGACTAAAACTTCTTTAATAATGGCTGTTTCATATCCTATATAGCTTGCATACACGGTATGCCTTCCTATCGGAACATTATCCAGGACGAACATTCCTTTTTCATCTGTTGTGCTGCCTGTCCGGCTATCGTCCAACACTACAGCAACAGCATACAACGGTTCTCCCGAAGCTCTGTCCGTTACAATACCCCGGATGCGCTGATTCAATTGTTCTTTATTCTGGGCAAACAGTATCTGTGGTATAATGATACAATAAGCCATGGCTATCAAAGCGGTTTTTACTATTGTCTGTTTCATTCTTTTTGTTTTTAATGATTGTGTGCAGACAAAAGTAGGGGATGCATGAGCCCGTTTTCCGGTTTATAGACAGATCGGGGTAATTATTCGACAGAACCGCTTGTTTTGTATACCGGTTATATTTTTATATCTGTTTTATCTGAAACAATAGACTTGCAGTTTCGTTGATCTTTGAATCGTTTATTGATCATTACTTACGAAAGTAAACATTACGCTGTCCGGATTATTCATTGAGCATTTCAAAAGTGACGGTTATATTGCCGGTGCCGACTGCTTGCCTAAGTCCGGAAGTGTTATCGATACGTCCCAGCCTGATATAACTGTAAGAGGTGGTGCGGGTGGTATAAAAAAGGACAAGGCAGCTTGAGGACCATATCATCAGATCACCTTCATAGGTGGTACCGACATTGGTTGCATTACCGGTCAAGCTTTGCGGCAGATAATGGTATTTTTCATAACCGCCCATTTCAGTCATACTGACTGTTATCGGCAACATGGTTTTGAATGTCGAAGCAGCTGCGTTTTCCTGCAGGGTAGTAGTAAATCGGGCTGATCCAATGGTCATTTGTATCCTGTTGCCTGCCGGTGGATCGGGCACCGGATCAGGTGCCGGGTCAGGATTGGGATCCGGTACCGGTAGTTCCTGTCCGGGTTCTTCGTCGGGATTACATGCAGATACTCCCCAAATGACGGTTAAGGAAAGTAAGGTGATCAATATAATGGTGAAGTGTTTCATGTGAATAAAATTTATTACGCTTCCGCTCCATGAGAACGCTAGCGCTAAGTTGATTTTCAATGGTTACATGGAACCTTTAGCTCATCGATTCCATATGAATA
Organism: Bacteroidales bacterium; assembly: GCA_031275285.1. Classification (NCBI taxonomy): domain Bacteria; kingdom Pseudomonadati; phylum Bacteroidota; class Bacteroidia; order Bacteroidales; species Bacteroidales bacterium. Next base: position 12,928 of record JAISOY010000133.1, read on the forward strand.
ATTTAATTTATCGATAATATCCATATTTTATTGACTTCGTCGAACTCGTAAACTCGGTTCATCACGTTGGGTGAACAGTGATG
>JAISOY010000134.1 GCA_031275285.1 Bacteroidales bacterium
CGGAAAAATTCGTCAGTAAAATGAAAATTACATCATGCCGCTTTTATGTGAGCGGAACAAACCTGTTGCTCTTCAGCAATTTTAAATTATGGGACGTGGAAATGGGTGGAAACGGATTGGGTTATCCCTTACAAAGGGTGATCAATTTAGGTATTAATGTTTCATTTTAAGAATAATTAAGTACTAAAACAATAAAAATGAAAGTAAAACATATATTTCAAAAGATACTAGTAGTGCTTTGCATTGTAAGTATTTCTTCCTGCGATTATCTGGATATTGTTCCCGATAATACCCTGACAGTAGAACATGCCTTTAAAAGTCGTTACGAAGCAGAGGGGTATTTGTATGGCATATACGGATTTCTTCCTTCTTTTGCCGATGCTGCAGCCAACCCCGCCCTGTTGGGAGGTGATGAAGTCTGGTATATGGAACGGGCTGCTGTTAACGGAAGATTATGGAACATAGCCAGGGGATTCCAGGGAACAGCCGCACCGCTGGGCGATTATTGGGCCAGTAACTATGACTCGAAACGTTATGACCTGAACGGAGGATTAGCTATTTTCACAGCATTGAGGGATTGTAATATTTTTCTTGAAAATGTAGATAAAGTAATAGATTTAAGCGAAGATGAGTGTATCCGGTGGAAAGCCGAGGTAAAATTCCTGAAAGCTTATTTTCATTTCTGGCTGTTACGTATGTACGGGCCGATCCCGATCATCAGGGAAAATCTTTCCATGGATGATCCGGGCCTGATCTATCGCGCACCGGTGGATGAAGTAGTGGAATACATTGTATCGCTGATTGATGAAGCGGTTACAGATCTTCCGCCCAAGATCGACGATATCATGCTGGAACTGGGACGAGCCACACAGCCCATCGCATTGGCTGTGAAAGCGCAAACACTGACACTGGCTGCCAGTCCACTGTTCAATGGAAACCCTGATTACGCAACTTTTGTAGACAAGAGCGGTACGCAACTTTTCCCTGTGGAATACAGTGCGGAAAAATGGAAAAGAGCTGCCGATGCATTGAAAGAAGCCATCGATGCCGCTCATGGGACAGACGAATCGGGCAGTAAACTATTCGATTTTAAAAGAGAAACGGTTTATGGAAGTAATCTGAACGAAAAAACCGTTATGGCCATGCAGGTCAGGGGAGCTGTTACAGAACGGTGGAACAGTGAAATTATCTGGGGAGCATCGAATTCCGGTACAGGGAATCTTCAGAGAATGTGTCATCCCATATTTTTTGTCGTTCAGGGAACCGGCGGGATCCATAATAACTATGCTCCGCCTTTGCACATTGTGGAACAATTTTATACCAAAAACGGAGTACCTATCGAAGAAGATAAAGATTGGGTAGGTGTAGAGATTTACAAACTCCGGATGGGAGATGAAGATCACAAACTATATATCGCCCAAAACCAGGAAACAATGAATCTTCATTTCAATCGTGAAGCCAGATTCTATGGTTCCATCACATTTGACAACGGTACTTATTACGGAAACGGGAGGATCACTTCCGATAACAATCTTTGGGTAACCAAGTTGAAAGAAGGTGCCGGCTCAAGTGTACCGGAAAGATCTTTATCAACAGGGTATCAATGTAAAAAACTGCTGCATTATATGACTTCCGTCCCCGATGATAACTCTAATATGAGTATCTATGAATACGCTTTTCCTATTATCCGCCTGGCTGATCTCTACCTGATGTATGCCGAAGCATTGAATGAATGGAAAGCTGCTCCTGACGACGAAGTCTATGAATACATCGATCTGGTACGGGCGCGAACCGGTCTGGAAGGAGTAGTAGATAGCTGGAGTAAATATGCCGTACCTGAGGCTGCCGGAAAACCGCTTACCCAGGATGGTATGCGGGAGATTATCCAACGGGAACGTATGAATGAACTGGCTTTTGAAGGCATCCGCTTCTGGGATTTACGGCGTTGGAAACTGGCCAAAGAATACATGAACAAGATTATCTGGGGACTGAATACCTTCGGAGAAGGAAATGATTATTATACTGTTCAGAAAGTGTATCAGTTAAGTTTTATGGATAAAGATTATTTATGGCCCATCAGGCAAGGTGTTATAATGAAAAACAATAACCTGGTACAAAATCCCGGATGGTAATCTTTTAAATAGTTATAATAAAATCAAAATATATGAAACCCTCATGAACCAAATTCGCCAAAAAGGATGAATATAAGATGAGGGTTCCATACAACCATAAAAAATTAAATCATATTCGTATGAAAATACAATTAAGAACATTGTTGATTGTCGGTTTGGCGGCTCTTATATGGAGTTGCAAAGACGTAAAAGAATGGAATGATCCGACCGATGATATACCTCCCGGAAAGGTCACCAATATAAAAGTGGAAAACTTCCACGGAGGAGCCACGATTACATATGAACTTCCTGATGATAAAGATCTGCTTGCTGTAAAAGCCGTATATTCGTTTCATGAAGGTGGAAAGGTGTATGAAAATTTTTCTTCAGCAATTTGGGACACTACTAATGTATTTAAGAGGGATACTATTGTTTTGGTCGGATACCCGGACACAACCGAACATATAGTAAACCTGTATACGATAGACCTGAGCAGGAATGAATCGGAACCCGAACAGGTAATCGTCAAACCATTATTATCACCTGTTGATCTGGTCCGTAAATCGTTAAAAGTAAATCCAACCTTTGGTGGAGTTTATTGTTCCTGGGAAAACATCATGGAAGAGAATATTGCTGTCTCCTTATATGTTGATTCTGTTGGAGAAATGACATTGGATGATACTTATTTTTCCAAGGCTGTTAAAGGCGGATATACATTCCGTGGGTTTCCAAGTAAGGAATATTCTTTCAGGATCGAAATACGCGACAGGTGGTTGAATTATTCCATACCTCTGGATACTATGTTGACTCCCCTGTATGAACAACAAATCAAAGGACGTGATGAATTAAACATTCAACAATGGTATTTATGGGGATTTGATAACAGGGAGTGTTTATCGAGAGGAGATAACTGGGGAACCGCAGGGAGTAACCGTAATTTCACCATTCTTATTGACGATGTCCTTTTTAATGCATCCAATTGGTATCATTCGGGTGACGACTGGGGTATGCTGAAACATTATGTACCGGGTTGGACTGATAATACCTTCGGATATCCCGCTTATTTCAGCATTGATATGGGGAAACCGGCATCCTACAGCAGGTTAAAAATCTATATGAGGGCCAGGACTCCGCTTTTCTCTGCGAATATTTTTACTGTGTTTGAAGTCTGGGGTACTAATAATCCCAAAGCTTTGGTTCCGGAACAAACCGATGAGGACCGTCTGACCAATCTTAAGTATTGGACAAGCTGGGAAGAAGTGGGAGGAACGGATGAATGGAAAAATGATTGGGTCCAATTAGGTGACTATACATTGGTACTCCCTTCCGGCGCAACTTTAACATCCGATGTGATCACCAGCGAAGATGAACAATTTATCAGGAATGGTTTTGATTATGAGATTGATCCGGACAAGACCAACATTCCCTGCCGTTATATCAGGTTTGTATGCAAGAAAAGTAATTTTGCAGGTGGTAAGCAACAAAAAAACCAGATGGGTGAGTTACAGTTTTTCGGTTCGTATGAATAATCATTGATAAAAGGGGTGATAAGATTTTCACCCCTTTTTCCCTATATTTTCTATTTAATGTTTATAAAAGATCAAGATCTAGCTCCAAAACTTTGAACTTTGAACTTTGAACTTT
>JAISOY010000135.1 GCA_031275285.1 Bacteroidales bacterium
CAATGTCGCACTGATCCGGGATAACGATCTTATAGAGATCAACATTCCGGAACGAACAATTAATTTACTGGTCAGTGAAGATGAATTGAACGAACGCCGTAAAGAAGAGTCTGCCAGAGGCAATAAAGCTTTCACCCCGCCTCACCGGGAACGTGAGGTTTCGAAAGCGCTTAGGGCATATGCTTCTATGGTGAGTTCGGCCGATAAAGGTGCCGTTCGTCTGATCTGATTTATGAAATAACCGGGAGTAATAAATTTTTCCTGATCTTAAAAAATAACCGGATGCGTTTGAAGAATCTTTTTCTGCTGTGTCTTTTATCAGTTGGCCTTCTTTTTTTAAGCAGTTGTAAAGATCGGTTGTCCTCCGAGAAGTATTTTACTTCATTCATGTTTGAGGCACAAAAAAATGATCTTTCATCCGATATTATCGGCATTATTGATCATACCAATCACCTGATCTCACTGACAAGTGAAGATTGGGTCAATTCACCCGAGTCTTTAATTGCTACTTTCGAGTCTGTCGGAAAAGTATCCATAGATGGAAGGGAACAGATAAGCAGTGTTACCCCGAACGATTACAGTTCCAGGACGATTAAGTATACGCTGACAGCTGATGATAATAGCTCAGTTATCTACGATGTAAAACTGGGTTTAAGATCAGATAAGGTTATCCGTTCTTTCTATTTCGATTCATCTGTCAATGGCTTAACGGACCGGATAAACGGAGTGATCGACCAGGAAAAGAAGACCATTACATTGTCGGTATCCGGAGAAATCGATCATCTGGATTCAATGATTCCCTCTTTTGAAGCTACCGGAAAGGTGACTATCAGCGGGGTTCCGCAAATCAGCGGGGTTACAGCGAATAATTTCCAGGAAATCCAGAAATATACCGTTACTGCAGAAGACAAAAGTAAGACGACCTATCTGGTTGCTTTTCAGACTATTCCTGAACATGTATTCTTGTCTTTTTCATTTGAAAAGGATAAAAATGCCCTGAATCAATCATTAAATGGGATCATCAACCATGAAACGAAGACCATTACTTTTGAAACGAAGCAATGGGTGGAGAATATCCAGTCCCTGATACCCTCTTTTGAGGCCTCCGGGCAGGTTACTATTAATGGGAATGAACAGGAAAGCGGTATCACAGCCAATGATTTCAGGAATGAGATCATATACAGGGTAAACGGGCAAAGCGGTTTTTATAATGACTATAAGGTAATTTTCATATCACCCCAGGCGTCCGGCCTCCCGGTGCTGAAGATTGATACGGAAGGCCAGGTCCCGGTCACAACTAAGACAATATACATCGATGCTGATTTTAAACTGATGGATGCCAATAATGAGGGCTTCAGTTTTACAGGAAAAACAACGATCCGGGGCAGGGGGAACAGCACATGGAGTTATCCCAAGAAGCCATACCGGATAAAATTCGAAAAGAAAACATCGTTGTTAGGTTATGGCAAGGCCAAAAGCTGGGTATTGCTAGCCAATTATCTGGATCCTACATTGATCATGAATACGGTTGCTTTTGAATTGGGACATCGTTTCGGGTTGCCATATACCAACCATGCGAGCCATGTGGAGTTATACCTGAATGGTTCGTACAAAGGAAGTTATGTTCTTACAGAACAGATACAGGTGAACGAAAATAGGGTAAACATCAGTGAAACAACCGGATTTTTGGTCGAACTGGATACATATTATGATGAAGATTACAAGTTCAAGACAAGGATCATACAGCTGCCGGTCAATGTAAAGTCACCCGAACTGACCAGTACCGCAGGTATGGATTTTATTAAGACAGCCCTGAAAGACCTGGAAGATGCTTTGTTTGATGTTTCCAAAGGATTCCCGAATAATAATTATCAGGATCTCATAGATATAAAGACCCTGATTGACTTTTTGCTTGTTAATGAGATCGTTCAAAATACCGAATTGCAACACCCCAAAAGCATGTTTATGTATAAGGAAGCAGATAGTAAGATATTTATGGGACCTTTGTGGGATTTTGACTGGGGTTACGGTTATTCAGGTGAGTTTGTTTACTTTGACAACTATTCGCAGTCACAGCGAATGTTGTTGATGCCCGATTATGGTGGAAGCCATATCGGATACAAATTTTTCTGTCGCTTTTTTGATGATCCGTTATTCCGGACCCAATATAAGGACCGTTGGAACGAATTATATGCTTCTGCCTTAGTGGATATTGATCAATATGTGGATCAATTATCGGCAATGATGCAAAAATCCCAGGTGGAGAATTTTAAACTATGGAACAACGGGCTCAATTATAAAAATGAAATTTCTAAGATGAAAAATTGGCTGAAAGAAAGAATTGCCTATTTGAATTCTGAAATAAATAAATTCTAAACCATTAATATTGTACTGTAAACGAAATTTTTATGTCTAATACAATCTCAGGCTCCGAGGCCTTGATCAGGTCACTGATCAACGAAGAAGTTAGTACCATTTTCGGTTATCCGGGTGGTCAGATCATACCGGTTTTTGACTGTTTGTACGATTTTAAAGATCAGGTGAATCATATTCTTGTTCGTCATGAGCAGGGTGCTATTCATGCAGCCCAGGGTTACGCACGGGTTTCAGGTAAGGTCGGGGTTGCTTTGGTGACATCAGGTCCCGGAGCTACCAATACGGTTACAGGTATTGCTGATGCAATGCTGGACAGTACGCCCATTGTGGTGATATCCGGTCAGGTTTCTTCTTCTCTTCTGGGTTCAGATGCCTTTCAGGAAGCAGATATCGTTGGGATTGCCCAGCCGATCACTAAATGGGCTTATCAGATACGTCGTGTCGAAGACATAGCCTGGGCGGTCGCACGTGCATTTTATATCGCTTCCAACGGACGTCCCGGTCCTGTTGTATTGGATATTCCCAAGGATATCCAGGGTGGACAACTGGAAAAATATGAGTACAAGAAAGAAACTTTCATCAGGAGTTATCAACCTGTACCCAGCTTTAACCAGAAGGATATTGACGCGGCTGCTCAGTTAATTAATGGAGCGCAAAGACCTTTGGCTTTGGTTGGGCAAGGAGTCATCTTAAGCGGGGCGGAAGCTGAATTGAAAGCATTTCTGGAGAAGGCGGATATTCCTGCAGCATCAACTATCTTAGGACTTTCAGCGATGCCTTCCGATTATCCCCTGAATATGGGTATGCTTGGAATGCATGGAAATATCGGCCCGAATGTCAAAACCAATGAATGTGATGTCCTTATTGCCATCGGAATGCGATTTGACGATCGGGTTACCGGTAATCTGGCTACGTATGCCAAACAGGCCAAGATCATACATTTAGATATTGACAGGGCGGAGATTAATAAAAATGTAACAGTGGATATAAAGGTTCTGGGAGATGCCAAGGTAACGTTATCAGAGATAACAAAATTGCTTCATACTAATGAACATAAGGCGTGGCGGGAAAGTTTCAAACCTTATGAACAGAAGGAGTATGAAGTGGTGATCAAAAAGGAACTTTTCCCGGAAGGCACTCCCTTGAAAATGGGTGAAGTGATTCATAAAGTATCCGAGGCTACCCATAATGATGCTATACTGGTTACTGATGTAGGACAAAATCAGATGATGGCTGTCCGCTATTTTAAAAATAAACGGACGAGAAGTGTGGTTACCTCCGGAGGTCTTGGTACGATGGGTTATGGACTTCCTGCAGCCATTGGGGCCAAATTCGGGGCTCCGGAAAGAACCGTTTGTCTGTTTGTCGGTGATGGTGGGTTTCAGATGAATATCCAGGAATTGGGTACTATTTTGCAGACAGGGATAGATATCAAGATCATTCTGTTGAACAACCAGTTTCTGGGAATGGTACGCCAATGGCAGGAATTGTTTTTCAATGAACGTTATTCCGAAACCATCATGAAAAACCCGGATTTTATAGGAATTGCGAAAGCCTACGGCATTGAAGCACGTAAAGTGAACAAACGGGAAGACCTGGATGATGCTATTGCAGAGATGTTACAATACAAAGGGACATACCTTCTGGAAGTGGAAGTGGAAAATAAGGGGTTGGTATATCCTATGGTTCCGGCAGGAGCTTGTATCTCAAAAATTTTATTAGGAGAGGAGTAGCCTATAAAAATATAGAGACAGGAAAGGTTTGGGGTTGCGAATTCTTATAGGTTCCGCAACCCTTTTTCTTTTAAATACCGGATTAACTCTTTCGGACGATCGGTTTGAATTAAAGTTGCACCTTGTTTTATTACCCATCCCCAATTGGCATCTTTGTCTGTCATGGCAGACTCATCATCATGACCTCCGCAAAGAGTATCCCATAAGGTGTTGATCCAGATACGGCTTCCTTGCCGGGTTATTTCCGACAGGCGGTTTAACTCTTTAAAGTTGTCTGTTTTAAAACAGGCTTCTACTGCGATCGGTTTGAAATCTTTTAGAAAATTACTCAGTTCGATCCAGGATTCGGGTTTGTCAATATCCACTATCGGCATATATAACATGCCCGTATTTTTTCCATACTCTTCTTTTACTTTTGCAACCGTGTATTTTCCCTTGATGATGACCTGCTTTTCCGTATCTGTTTTCCGGAGAATCGGGGTGATTTCCTTAATATAAGTACCACCTTTATCAATATTCACCAATATCCGGTCTTTGCAGATGAACAATGCCTCTTCGAGTGTTGGGATGTGTTCATAGGTTTTTATTCCATTACCAGCCCTTAACCGTAATTTTTTCAATTCTTCAACCGTAAATTCTTCGACTTTCCCCTTTCCCGTCATGGTACGGTCGATCGTTTTGTCATGGATCACGACAAACTGATCGTCTTTGGTTTTTCGTATATCGATCTCCACCATATCCGCTCCCATGGCAATGGCCAGTTCAATAGCCCGGTTTGAATTCTCAGGAGCATTCCTCCAGTCCGCCCGGTGTGCGACAACAAAAACATAATCATTGTCCGGGCTATGTAGCTTTCTTAGCAAAGAATCAACACGAGTCTGGGAGAAAGATACAGGGATGAAAAGCCAGCAATACAGGAAAAGAATTATTTTTTTCATATCAGATATCAATTAAGCACTCAGTGCTATTTATTGTTTTATTAAGTCACACTGATCAAGTTGATTACGTTTATTAAGCCTGACATTAATTTATTGGAATTACTTAAAAACTTGAAAAAGCAGGGTAATTGGGTTGTTGATGATCAATCAAATGATTCCGTTTATAGTTAATTAATCTCTTTTGACTGGGAAGCATTAACAAACAAAATATCTCCGATATCGTTGAAATCATTAAAGAATTTTGATGCTTGATGCTTGATGATTTCTTCCCGGAAACCGATAATAGTCAGGCCGGCATTTTTTGAATATTCAGTAACGGCATCACTGAGCGTTTTTCCGTCGGCCAGCTTAATGATTTCAATATTTGTCAATGTGATAGGCAATCGTCCGCTGGCAATTCTTTCTTCAAGTTCCCGTTTGGTTTCTTCTGTTGGTTCTTCCTCACTGATGTTGAATATTTTGATGTGGCTTTTACGCCAGTCGGGATGTGCCATAATGATGTATCCCAGTAAAATCATCAGGTTGGCATTTTTCTCGTCGGTGGTACGGATCCATACATGGATACCATTTCTATAGCGGATGGGAGAGAGGCAACCTCCGAAAATGCAAATATCAAAGTTTCCGGCCCTGGCCAGATTGACATTTTCCAGTATACGGGTAAGTTCTTCCGGGTGGTTCTTATCGAATTCAAATACCACCATATTGTTCTCCATACCGGAGATGGACGGCGATTGGATCACTTGTGCGATAGCAGAAGTATATGAGGGAGAGATCATGGTGTCGATATAAAGCGTATTTTCCCTCTCTTTCTGGCTGTCTATCAGCTGTGTCAGTATTTCCTGCGATTCTGAATAAGTCTGTTTGCTGTAGTAGCCTTCCATATAATGGAAGTAAGTTCCGAATCCATGCTGGTAACTGATCCATTTCATCAAATCAAGTACCTTATCCCTTTCAAAAGAATGAGGTGAGATACAAATGGCTGCCGGACGCCATTCTTCATTATCCATACTCGACTGATGCTTTTGCATAAAGACCTGCAACCGCCTGTTAAGCTGGAAAAGAGCTCCTTTGAATATATTGACCAGTCCTTTCTGGTCCTTGTTATAGTGTTCGACAATCAGGTATATAATGATAATTACAATATAAGAAAGAAATGTATAAAACGGATTGATCATGAACATGACCCATACAGAAAGCAGGAATCCCGCCAGTGAAAAATACCATTTGGACCTGAACCTCGGACGATAGGACGGGGGAGATCCGAAATGGTTGAGGAATGAAATGAGACAAAGGGTGCCGTAGGTGATCAGAAAGAACATGGAAATAATTTCTGCTACCGTATTGACATTTCCCATGATCACAAAAACCAATGCGATCAGGAACGTAACAAAAGAAGCATTAAACGGTTCCCGTGTTTTTCCTTTTCCCCTTGCCAGGAAAAGATTGATCTTCCTGAAAGGGAAGCTTTTGTCTCCGGCAATAGCCTGCAATGTACGGGGAGCAACCATGATAGAACCCATTGCGGAAGAAAATGTACATGCAGCCAATCCTACCGGTATGATAATGGCTCCGAAAACTGCAATTCTCGACATGATCAATTGATCTTCGATTAAGTCGGCCTGTGAAGCAGAAATTGATAATTTCCATACAACCAACATATAAACAATTAATCCGGTAATTGTTCCGCCCATTGTGCCTAAAGGGATCGATTTCCCGGGGTTTCTGAGGTCACCACTCAATCCTACTCCTGCCGTCATTCCTGTGAATGCAGGAAAACATATGGCAAAGATGATGAAGAAGCTGTCTTTGTTGAACAGGCCAAAATTATTCCCTGGTATCCTTGTTGCGTCATCACCCGGATCAATTGGATTTCCCAGGAAAAACAACAACAATGATAAGAAAAGGATCGCATTGATCACATAAAGCATTTTAACTCCGGATCCGGAACCCTTTCTCAGTATAAAATAGGCCAGTAAACATAGAGCAGGTACACTGACCACCTGACGCGGCAGGTTGAATTCAAACCTGTTGGATACCCAGTTAAAAAGAGGTTCAAAAGATTCAGTAAATGCAATGATATAAAAAGCCACACTGATGGCTTGTGAAAAATAGAGGGCGATTCCGATGGTAGAACCGATCTTGAGTCCGAATGAGCGGGAGATGATAAAGTATTCGCCACCACCTTCCACGCGTGTATTGGTAGCAATTTCCGATATGGCAAGTGCAGTAGGGATCGTGATTAAATGTCCGAGGATAATGATCAGGATGGCCCCCCAAAAACCCAGCATACCGGTAGCATAGCCGAACCGTAAAAACAGAATGGCGCCAAGTATGGTGGAAATGGCAGTCAAATAAACCGGACCTGTTCCAAATCCAGAAATTCTATCTTGTTTCATATGTATCCAATGCAAGCATTTGAAAGTTCAAACATACAAAATATCTGTTCATTTTTGACGTAAGAAGACAGATAATTTTGTTATTGGATGCATCTTATTGGATGATTCAACTTTATTCCGATCATCATTCGGCAGAAACAAAAAGACGTAATTTTGCGAATCTTGTTCGCAAAATTACGTCTTTTTAAATGGAAGGGTCAATAATAAGAAACTATGTGGACAAGTCGTTTTTTTTTATTGATCCATTAAAAATTGAAAAAACCC
>JAISOY010000136.1 GCA_031275285.1 Bacteroidales bacterium
ATATCTAAGGGATATTCATCAATGGACAAAGGATGAATTAACAGAGAATCAAGCAGTTAAGAGACGAAAAGCATGGGCAGCATGAATATTTTTTTATACGAGTTTTGGACGCCCTACCCTGAAGCCCATCGAGCGGAGCGCCGGCATCATGGCGGATATTCCGAAGGAGGAAAATAAATGTGTACCCATGCCGGATAATTTGCAGACGATTAGTAAAATCATGGGCGAACGAGCAGTTATCGCCCGGCCTGCGCATGGAATACCGGGGAAAAAAGGCTTCAAAATCTAAAAAGCGAACCCCGCACTTGTCATCGCGACGGTGCGGGGTTCTTTCAAAGTTATGAGTATGAACAAAATACAGACCGAATTATTCGCTGTCTATTTCTTCGGGGGTGTCCCCTGTATCTTTCGGCGGTTCATTATCCGTATCGTCATCGGGGTTTTCGTCTTCCTGGTTTTCTCCTTTGGCGAAATTGGCCTTGATAAAGGCTTCCACATCGCTCTCCTTGTAGAACGTCTTGTGATAAATCATCTGATAAGGCAATTCGCCCGACGAGCGGTAACGCTGAAGTGTCCGCTTGCTTACATTGAGTAACTGGCATACGTCCTGGTTATCCAGCAGCCGTTCGCCCTCCAGCAATTTTTCTTTTAGCGCCATTTTTTCCAAATGCCGGTCTATCCGGTCGAAACGCACCATAAAACGCTCGAACCAGTTCTGCATAAACGCCATTAACTCCTTGTCGGTCATATCCAAATATATTTATCGTTGGTTTTGCAAAGGTCGGACGTTTCCGAACCGTTGCTAACGAGGTCGGTACAACTATTTTTTAAGATTTTTATAAATAGTCTATTCACAACGGTTTACAGATGTATTTTCTTCCAAAAACAGAAAGAAAAATTGGTGAAACAGTCGGTATAGTGGGGCTAACAACGAAAAACACCCGATTTTGACCTGAATCAGCATCAAAATCGGATGTTTGGGGATAAATACCGATGTCGGTATTTTATTTTCTGCCCATACGACGCAGTAAAGCGTTTTTCAATTTATCAAGATATGGTGTTGGGGTATTTCTGGTCTTCAAATCGTCTAAAACCCGTGAGAGTTGGCTGTCTAACTGGATATTAAATACATTTTGGATATAGCTGTGGAGTTGTGTAAGAGGCACATCACCAAACGCACCCTCACTATCCCATGATAAGATTTGCTCCTGTAATTCGGCTTTTGTTCCCTTCCATGTCAGTTTGACGGCAGGAAAGCCGAATGAACCCATTATTAGATTGTTGTTTTCGCTTAAAGCTTCTATTTCCCTCGCTAAATAATCAGAAAGCATATCATTTGATAAAATTTTTGTTACTTTAAAATCGCAGTTTGTTGTAAAGTTGGGGTCAAATTCGTGAGAAAATGTTTCCATATACTGCTCCGTATCTGTTTGTCCCCGTAGAAAATAAAGAGAATCTAAGTGAGAAGAACCAGATCGGTAATAACGAATAAAATCAAGCCGCTTACTATTGTACTTATTTATACCGTTCAATAAATCGTTTAGATATTCCCGCTGTTTCTCTGTTCCGGTAGGTCGATCCATTTCAACATTATGTAGTTTGCGGTAATAGATTAGTCGAAAACATAGTCTGGGCTTAATTTCCTTGAAAAATAGGATTTCCTCTTCCTCGCTTGAAAAAGCATATGATGAAACAAATGCTTTTAATTGAGTGTATGCTTCCCTAAGCACACGGGATGCCTCTAATGACTTTGTCATTGAACTAATCTCCATGTGCTCTATTCTCTCAATTTCTGCATCGACTTCTTTTTTAAGACGGGAAGTAAACTGTATCATAATACTATAATTTAGTCATCTTCTTCATGAAGTGCTTTCAGAAATACACACAGGAAGGTTATACTACCAGTTAATATTAGAGTTATTACTATGATTGAGAGTAAATAAACCATTGCTTTATCTTTTCCATCGTTTATGTGTCCATAACCAACCGTATGGTTCTTCTTTGATATTTTCCGTCAGCAGATCGACATATGTTTGGGTTATTTCTCCCTCATTCATAGATTCAGCTTTGGAACATATAGGAATGCACGTTATTTTATAATTTCCTTTTGATAGCTGCGCGATATGCAGGTAAATAACTGCTGACTGACTTATACGCGCCAACTTTTCCATGCCTGAAAAAATATATGTTTGTTGATTCAATAATTCGAATTTGTATTTATCATCTTTTATTCGGGGACATTGATCTGCCAAAAACAGATAAATAGCAGCAGATGATTTTTGAGTTAGGATATGACGTATAACCGATTTGTCGGGTATTAATTTCACCCCAAAACGCGAACGGAGTTTAATCATTAGCTTATTCATTATTCCCGACCGTAGCGGTTTATAAACCGCATACATATCATGATGCAGTTTGTAAGGCATAAAATTCAGCATTTCCCAATTGCCACAATGCCCCAGACAAGCAATGATATTTCGTCCATCGTTTACGTGCTTATCTATAAGTTCCAAGTTTTCAAATATTATTTTCTTATTAAGGATTTCTGCCGGAACGGATATACTTTTAAGCATTTCTGCAAAATAAGCGGTAAAGCAAATATAGAATTTCTTTACGTTACAGCGGATTTCTCCATATTTCATATAGGGGAAAGAGCGTGAGATATTTTGGATTACGACTGCTTTTCTATATCCGATAACATGATAAGTAAGGAAAAAAGCAAATGAAGCTATTGCATACAGAAATGCCATAGGCATCATGCTTACGATATATCCCACAATATAAATGCCTTTATACATAAGGTTTGTAAGATTCTTTTTCATTCCTTTATTTCAATGATTTGTTTATTATCCAATCGCAATTTCTCCAATATTCTATCCATTACATAATAAACCACAGGTACAACAATAAGTGTCAGGAACATAGAACTAATTAATCCCCCGATCATCACCCAAGCCAGACCGTTTTTCCATTCGGCTCCCGCCCCTGTTGCAAGAGCAATGGGAAGCATGCCAATCATCGTTGCGGCAGTTGTCATCAGAATGGGGCGGAACCGCTGCCGGGTTGCCTCAATAAGTGCATCTTTCAATCCCATTCCTTTTGTTTTTGACTGGTTGGTAAAATCAACCAGTATAATGGCATTTTTAGCAACAAGTCCTATGAGAGCAAGCAATCCCAGAAGGGTAAACAGGTTAAGGGTGTCCATCGTTAGTGCTAAAGCGAGTAATGCACCTATTATGGCAAGAGGGATAGAAATTAATACTACAAAAGGGTAGATGTAGTTATTGTATAACAATACCATAATGAGGTAAACCAACAGTATGGAAATGATAAGCGCCAACCCCATTGTACCAAAGCTTTCGTCCTGCATTTCAAGTTCTCCACCAGGAATGACGGTAATGTTTTCCGGCAAATCGAGATCGTTTATTATTTGGCTGACATCTTTCCCTATGTCGCCCGTTGGCCGCCCTCCGACCTGACTGTTTAATGTTATGCAGGCACTACGGTTACGGCGTTCGAGGATGCCCGGCGCATCGGTTTCCTCTATACGTGCAAACTGATTCAGTTTGACAGACTCGCCAGAAGTATTTATTAATGTGATATTTTCAACGTCTGCCGTACTCCTGCGGTCGAAGTTGTCGAGGCGGATATTTATGTCATATTCGTATTCGTCTTGCCTGAACTTTGCATCATTATTCCCACTGAAAGCATTATTGAGTGTCATGCCTAACACCTCGAAAGGGATTCCCATAGCCGACATCTTATCGCGGTCGGGAATGATACTGACTTCGGGGCTGCTTTCTCCTGCGGATAATTTGGGATCGACGATACCCGGTACAGATTTAATACTGCCAAGAATAAGACTTGCAGCTATCCGTACGGAATCAATATGGTGTCCGGTGATATAATATTGCACAGGTGCTTCGTCAATATTTCCCATCAGGTCGGTCATTGCCACCCATATTTGCGTTCCGGGGATATGCTGTTGCAGAAAATGTTTTGCCTCCCGTGAAAAATCCGAAGTAAAAATATTGCGCTGACTGTGCGGAATCATTTTTACCCGTAAATCGGCTAAACGGGCTTGAGGTTGTCCGTTTTCTTCTGCTCCTACGGTAGTAAATACAGTTTCCACTAACGGACTGCTTCTTAATGCGTTTTCTGCTTTGTAGGCTGCCTGATTGGTTTCTTCTATGCTAACGTCACGGGGTAATTCCATTTTTATAACAAATTGTCCCTGATCGCCTTGCGGAGCTAAATCACTTCCGATAAAACCAAATGCTATCAGGCTTACAGAGCCTATCAAAAGGACAAAAGTAACAGCCAATGTAATCAGTTTGTGCGATAAAGACCACCTTAAAAGATTTGAAAACCAATCCGCTATCTTCTCTATCCTACTTTCGAAAGCATGAATACCTTTCCCGATGAAACTCCGGCGATTGAACTCATTTATTTTCCCAAACCGGGAGTAAAGCAACGGTACTACGGTGAAAGAAACTAAGAGGCTGAAAAGTACCGCGATGGCGATAGTAACAGCGAATTGACGGAATACATTGGCGATAGTCCCTTGTGTTAATGAAATAGGAATGAATACCACTACCAGAACCAGTGTGATGGAAACGATTGTCCCGCCTATTTCATTTAATCCATCGTATGCCGCTTGCACCCTGCTTTTCCCCATTTCCATATGACGGTGAATATTTTCGATAACCACAATGGCATCATCGACCAAAATACCTACCACCAATGTTATGGCTAACAGCGACATAAGGTTCAGGCTGAAACCAAACAAATACATCACTATAAATGAGGAAACAAGGGACAACGGAATCGCAATAGAAACAAAAACTGAATTTCGCACACTGCACAAGAATAATAGCATCGTCAAAGCCACCAAAATGATAGCTATAACGAGGTCAATCATCACAGAATTGGAGGCTTCCATTGTAAATTCCGCATTATCAGCCGCTATCATAAAGTTTAAACCAACTGGCTCATATGTTGATTGTAAAGTATCCAGTATTTCCCGTGTGGTTTTGGATATTTCTACGGTGTTGGCATCGGCAGAACGCTGTATAGTGATACCTATGGATGGTATTCCATTTACCCGGCTAAGGGTTTCTATCTCTTTGTTCCCGTCGTGTACATCCGCAATGTTTTTTACTTTTACCGCACTTCCGTCGGGCATATACTTTACGATTACATTTTCAATATCGACAAGGTTATTGTATTTACCTTGCAAGCGAATTTGCGTTTGCTTGTTCTCGTTTTTTATCTCTCCCGCAGGGAAATCGATGTTTGAGTTAATCAACACAGTGCTGATGTCGAGAATGGAAATCCCATATGCAGCCATTCTTTCTTCATTGATGTTTACCTGTATTTCACGCTCGTTTCCTCCGATGAGCGTTACCTGTGCCACTCCTGTTATCCTTTCCAAAGCAGGTTTTATTTCGTGGTTGATTAAATCGTAAAATTCCGTTTCACCCATATTAGCGACTGCGCCGATTGTCATAATGGGAATATCCGCCACGCTAAAATCATTTATGGATGGCTCTTTCATGCCTTCCGGTAAATCGGAACGTATAGCATTTACTTTTCGCTGTGCATTTTGAAGAGCTTTATCAAGGTTAGTTCCAGTTTTTAAGTGAATCGTTACTAAAGAATAATTCTCCATTGAGGTAGAAGTAATTTCATCTATTCCCTCTATGGAAAAAACAGCATCTTCTATCTTCTTTGTTATCGAATTTTCTACTTCACCGGCTCCGGCTCCCGGATAAACAGTGCTGATAGAAATAACATCTAATGTCATACTTGGCATTAATTCTCTATTCAGTTGGGTCAAAGAATAAATACCGAAAAAGGCAAGTATAACGAACATCACGACTACCGTAGTCGGACGACTGATTGACGTTTTTATGATATTCATTTTTATAAATTTAGAATGGATATTTCTGTGCCGTCAATCAGGTTGATTTGCCCGCTTTTTACAACGGTATCATCAGGTGATATGCCTTTGATTATTTCAATGTATTTTCCTTCCGAAATACCAACTTGCACGGCTACTTTATAGGCTTTGCCCTCTTTCACCACAAATACATGAGGAGCCTTCACTCCACCAACAATGGCATCCCTACTTATTACGAATGTGTTGTGGTTATTCCCGCCCACGTTGAAAATAGCGGTAGCGAACATGCCGGATTGTAGTTTTGGATGATTTAATACCAGTTCGACCGAATAATAATACTGGTCATTGCTTTTAGGGGAAATAGCCTCAATTCTGCCTGTAAATATGCTGCCGGGATATACGTCCGTGGTGATGATTGTTTCCATACCCACTTTTAGTTTCAACACTTCTTTCTCCGTTACATTGGCATACATTTTCAATGCTTTATTATCCACAATATCGACAACACTATTGCCAACCGAAAGCAACGTCCCTTCTTCGAAATAATCTTTGTTAATAATCCCGGAAGTAGGGGACGTAATGGTAGTATGGCGCAGTTGGTCTTGTAAATCAGCTATCCTGCTCTCAATACTGCGTAAGGTAATTTGGGCATCTTCCAATTCCCGTACTGTTACTGCCCCGATAGAAGCGAGATTTTGAAAACGCTCTACATCTTTTTCTGCTTTTGCCAAATCCAATTCGGAGAGCCGCAGATTTTCCCGTATTACATTGTTTTCAAGTTGTGCGATCACCGTTCCCCGGCTGACACTATCGCCTGCCTTTTTGTATTTCCTCACAACAATACCCTGCGCTTTTGAATAGATTGCCACCTCATTTTCCGAATCAATGCGCCCATTCACACTGATTTTTTCGCTCAAATCCATATACTGGGGCTTCTCAATCATGACAGGAACAACTGTGTTTACAGCCAATGACAATTCAGCATTCCGGTCAATGGTTTGTTTATTCTCGACCAGTTTCCATGCGATGAGGCTAACAATGGAAACAGTTAGAATGATTGGTGTTACTATTTTTGATTTCATTTTTTACTACTGCTTAATAAGTATTCAAGTGTCCCGCTTGCTTTCAATAAATCTATTTCTGTCTTTTTATAGCGGATAAGCTCTGTGGTACAGGCAATTTTCACTTCATGCAAAGAGGTTTCCGTTTCAAGAAGGTCTGTTATGCTCGCCAAACCTTCAGTGTACAAAGCTATTGTCTGACTATATACTTTCTCTGCCAGTTTCAGGTTTTCAAATTGCACTTGTATCAACTCATAGATTATCTCCAGTTGATTTTTCGCATTCAAATAATTAGCAGATAAAGTCTGTCGGGTTTCTTGAATGTCCCAATCCAACCCTTGCAGTTGTACTTGTTTCTGTTTTACCCGGCTTCGTTTACCTAAACCGTCGAAAATTGGAATGGTTAAACGAACGCCCACAATGGCGGAATTGTACCACGGTTCTCTTGCAAGGTTCAGTTTGTTTGATTGAAACTGATACCCGGCTGTGGCAATAGCCGATAACGTTGGCAGGTACTCCATTTTATGACTGCGGATTTCGAGTTCCAATCTTTCTCTTTGCTTATTCAGCACGTCAATCTCTATCCTGCTTTGTTGCAGAGGATAGTTCTGAAATTCGGATATATCCATGCTTTTTACCTCTGAATCATCCACTTCAAAAGCATCTTCAATAGGAATACCGATTAGAATTTGTAAGTAACGTTTTTGCTGTGATATAATATTTCTCATATTTTTACCCCGTGCCTGCAAATTGGTTAGATTTACTTTGATACGGTTCAAATCAACTTCCCGTGTTACATTTTCTTCTACTCGTTTTTCCATTAACAGGTAAAGTGAATCCTGCATAGAGGTCATATAGTTTATATTATCCAATTCCTGCATACTATTAAGGATGTCATAGTAAGCGTTGCTTACATTAAAAATTATTTCCTCTTTTGTCATTGTAACACGAAGCCTTTGAAGTTCTTGGTTGTTCCGAGCTATTTTTATTCCTGTGAATAAAGTGGGTGAAAAAATGACTTGCTCAACACTAACACCAAAATCCAGCTCGTTCTTTGAACCCATCTGAACCGGGATTTGCGTTCCGCTCTCGCCAATGAGTTCGCCGGGTAACATCGTTGTAGGTAAAACCAAGCTATGGTCGAAACTGCCCGAAGCGTTTATCTGCGGCAACACATTCGACCGGGCTTCGTTTATCTGATAACTTGCCTCACTGACATTGAGATTTGCCCTATGTGCCGCATAACTGTTATTGATAGCGAAGTCAAGACATTGTTCAAGAGTAATCTTCCCTCTTGAATTTTGCGCCATGACAGTATTGCCTATCATCAATAAGGCAAGCAAAATCTGAATCGTTCTCATTTTCAGAAGTTATATTTGATTCCGAGAGACACGTATGGGGAAACAGAGAAGTAATAATCATTATCTGTTGCGAAAACTCCTTTCAACGTTCTGTCGCTGTAAGAAGCAGGACGGAACAAGTTCAACCCAGCCATAGCTGTCATAGATAATCCGGTTTTACCAACCTTTATTTCGGGACGAAACCCTGTTACGATATATTGATGGGAAAATATCATGTCTTTACCATCCTTTTCTAACAAAGCCACCTGCCCGTTCATTTCAAGGGCATACGATAGTTTGAACCAATCGTTGAAATCATAGCCGACAGACACGTCCAATCCTTCGACCAATTCTACATTTACGTCGAATTTCCCATTGAGATTCCAATTAAGATAGACAGCAGGAAATATCATCGGATAACCTAATGAACTGTTTATTGCCACACCTCCACCAATAGACAGATTGGGTTTCAGGTGGCGGATAAAAACAACGCCTGCGCTTCCAAGCACGTTTTTAAACCTGATTTTGGAGAAATCGGTTGAGGAAGTAAATATCCCACCACCTAAACTCGCCCTCATCGACCATTTGTCATTCAATGGGCGCAGGTGGTAAAGCCCGACCTGTAAATTCATGATTTCGGAAGGCATATAATCTGTGAAATTCTTGTTATTCAAGGAAGTATATGACCCGCCAAGACCAATCCCCCAAGCTGTCGGACGATTGTTCTCATTCATTTTCATGGACAACGGTATATTAACCGCTCCCTGATAAACGACGGCAGAACCGTTGCTATCTCCAATTTTTTCTCGTGGTTTCTCACCCGGAGGTAGAAAGTAATAGCCCGAATTGCCGAGATACTCCGTCTTAAAAGACACTTGTTGCGCTTTTCCTTC
>JAISOY010000137.1 GCA_031275285.1 Bacteroidales bacterium
CCCGCCTCCACCGGTATGGTCCCCGATGATCTGTACCTGGGGGAGACATTTCATGATAGACACAAAGAGGTTGGCGGCGCTATACACCCTTCTGTTGGTGAGAACGGCCACTTTTCCGTGAAAATGAGCAGATCCTTCGGGCTCGATATAGCGTTCGTAATACTTGCTGAAATCATGATGTCCTGTTCCGTTTTTATACCGCATATATCCTACCAGTGTTTTATGTTGTACAAACCTGGAAGCCAGGGTGTAAGTTTCAGATACGATACCTCCGCCGTTGTTCCGTACATCGATGATGACTCCTTTACAGGATGAAAACTCGTTCAAAGCTTCATCAAAAAGAACCCTGTTGGTCTTGTCGGAAAATGAAGGGATCCGGATATAGCCAATAGATTCCGGAAGGTGAGTGAAACTGATGTCGTTTTCCAGAAAAACAGTACGCCTGTTCAGGTATCTCAAGATGATACCCTCGTCGCAATTGTCCGGATACGGGGTATACCATCCGTTAAAAGTGCGCGTTTCCGTTTTGTTAGAGATACTGACATGTCCGTCCTCCAGCTCCATTAACATTTGCGCCATGATATCAAACATTTGTTGCGATGACCGCCTGTTATTGGTAGATATGTTTTGGATCAGTCCGGAATATACCTGATAAATACTGTCCCAGTCGATATTTTTTTCTTCGAAGAAACAATAGCGTTCATCAAAAATCTGCCACAACAGGTCGAAATTATTCCTGGGTGTATTGTCTTTCTGTTCATCCATGAAAATACCTGTACATGAGGTGCACAGGATGAATAAACCATATAAGGCAATTTTTTTCATTTAAACCATTGTTATTTCCGGGATTTTTATAGTGCTTATTTCAGCCATTTGTCCAGCCAGCCGAAAAATTCCCGTTGCCATAAAATGGAGTTCTGGGGTTTGAGTATCCAATGGCCTTCTTCCGGAAAAACCAGTAAACGGCTGGGAACTCCCCTTAACTGGGCCGCATGGAAAGCCTGTAATCCTTCCGAATAAGGAACCCGGAAATCTTTGGCGCCGTGGATCACCAGGATCGGTGCATCCCATTTGTCGACGGACAGGTGGGGAGAGAAATCATAGCTTTTCGGACGGGGCTTTTGCCAATAGGGTCCTCCCAGGTCAAAATTGACGAACCAATATTCTTCCGTGGTTCCATACTGGCTTTCAAAGTTGAACATTCCACAATGGGCGATCAAAGCCTTGAACCGTTTTTCATGATGGCCGGCCAGCCAGAAAACGGAAAATCCGCCATAGCTTGCACCTACTGCACCTAACCGGTTTTCATCCACATATGGTTCTTTTTTTACATCATCAATGGCACTCAGGTAATCCCGCATATTTTGTCCGCCATAATCTCCCGATATCTGCCTGTTCCATTCTTGTCCGAACGTAGGAACGCCACGCCGGTTGGGTGCCACAATGATATAATCGTTGGCCGCCATTAAGGGCATGTTCCACCGGTAGGAAAAAGAATGGCTGACTGCATTCTGGGGACCGCCCTGACAATACAACAGGGTCGGGTATTTCTTTTTAGGATCGAAATCCGGTGGATAAACCACCCATACCAGCATATCCTTACCGTCGGATGTTTTGACGGTCCGTTCTTTTACTTCTCCCAGTCGTAAAGCATCATAGATGTTCTTATTGATGAAGGTCAGCTGGCGTTCGGCACCTGTCTGTGGATCGACACAGAATAATTCGGATGCCATGTTCATGGTAGTTTTACTTCCCACGATTTCCTCTCCGGCCAACGATATACTGTTGTAGTTGTGTTTACCTTTCGTGATCGGCTTGATGGCCTTTGATGCGATATCTACGGAATAGATCTGGTAAGTAGCCCTTACGCCGCTAATGAAACGCAGATGTTTGCTGTCCGGCGTCCATATGAAGTCGGAAGCATTATTACCATACCGTGCTGTCAGGTCTTCTGTTTTTCCCGATGATAAGTGGTAAATCATCAGCCGTTCTTTATCCGACTCATAACCCGGCGTAGCCATGCTCTGGAAGGCGATCATATTCCCGTCGGGAGAAAAAACAGGATATTTGTCGTATCCGGGCATGCCATCCGTGATATTTTTCGTGGTTCCGTCTTCGAGATCAAATAAGTAGATGTCGGAGTTGGTACTGAGGGCATATTCTTTTCCAGTCAGCTTTTTGCAAGTATAGGCAATATACCTTCCATCCGGGCTCCAGCATATTTCATTTTCATCGAAATACGGGGACATGGGAGCATCAAAAGGCTCTCCGTCCATGATATCATGTCCATTGCGTAATACGCCTTCTTCGATATGTCCTATCCAGATATGGCTGACGGTATAGTCCGTCCAACTGTCCCAATGCCGGTACATCAGGTCATCAGATATAATGGCATTGCTTTGGGGAAGATCGGGATACAGCTCTTTCGGACTCTTTCCCAGCGACACGTTTTTCAGGAACATCACGGCATCTCCCTTCGGACTGTATTCAAACCCGTTGATACCGCCTTCGATGTAGGATACCTGCCGCTTAAGCGTACCATTTGGGTTCATGTCCCATATCTGCGTACTACCAGAGACAGAAGTGAGGAACGTAACCCTTTCTCCGGAAGGATGCCAACGTGGATGAAAGCAGCTTTGGGGAACATCAGCTGTCAGGCACATCGGCTCGCCTCCGTTTGTATGGATCATCCAGATGGTGGTACGGCCTTTGTTTTCGGATAGTTGGTAACGGGTAACCGTATATACGATTTTCTTTCCGTCCGGAGATACACTGAATTCACCTAGTCTGCCGAATTTCCATAAAATTTCGGGTGTCAGCCGCTTATTGGCTATTTCTTTGTCCGTCAGTGGTTCGGGTTGTTCTGAAATAACTACGGGTTGTTTTTCCGCCGGTTTTTCAGGTTTTGGCTTACAGCCGGATACCAAAAGTAGTAAAAATGTAATAAAAAGGATGTGTCGGATAAGGAATTTCATGACGGTATATTTTAAAATCAGAAGACTTGGTTGATCATCTGCAAATATAACATTTCTTATTGATTCATATGCCCGGTAAGGGCTTTTTCATGTTTGCGGATTACATGGAAAAATAGTACATTCGCCCTATCAAATTGTTATTTGAACTTGCATATCCGAACCATAAACAATACCATTATGAAATAGCCATGTACAAATTTTATACACCCATCGAAAATGAACATGGCATATTCTATCTGACCTTTAAAATAATTTTGTACAGATGAAACTTTTGTTGATCAGCAATTCGACCAATCCCGGGGAACCTTACCTGGATTATCCCAAACAGCAAATAAAAAAATTCCTTGGGGATCAATCAGTCACTACTGTATTCATTCCATATGCTGCAGTCCGTTTTTCATATGATGAGTATGAAAGTAAGGTAGAAGCCCGTTTTTCCGAACTGGGCCATCATGTAAAGGGGATCCATCGCTTTGACGATCCGGTAAAAGCCATAGAAATGGCCGAAGCCATCGTCATCGGCGGGGGGAATACCTGGAAATTAGTACAGATGTTACATCATAACGGTTTGATGGATCCTATCCGGAAGAAAGCGTTGTCGGGAACCCCTTATATCGGGTGGAGTGCCGGAAGTAATGTGGCATGCCCGACCTTGCGTACTACCAATGATATGCCCATTATACACCCCATCAGCTTTGATACGCTCAATTTGCTTCCATTCCAGATCAATCCCCATTATACCGACTTCCATCCTGAAGGTCATGGCGGAGAAACCCGTGAGGACCGGA
Source organism: Bacteroidales bacterium (assembly GCA_031275285.1). Taxonomy (NCBI): domain Bacteria; kingdom Pseudomonadati; phylum Bacteroidota; class Bacteroidia; order Bacteroidales; species Bacteroidales bacterium. The sequence goes on from JAISOY010000137.1 coordinate 3,764, forward strand.
TCATGGAGTTCATAGAAATCAATCCGGATATCTATGTGCTTGGTTTAAGGGAATCTACCATGCTTTGGTATGAAAACAGGAAGTTGAGCCTGATCGGAGACAGGACGGCAAGTGTCTTTAAAAAGGACAGGCAGCCGGAGGAGCTTGATGCTTCGGCCGATTTCTCATTTTTGCTGTAACGGATGATCATCACCCGGATTTTTTTATTCTTGTGAAAACATGAATATATATGTGACAGGCATCGGTATAGTCTCCGGTATCGGTATGAATACCGGAGAAACAATTGCATCCATCCGTGAAGGAAAGACCGGAATAGGGCGTTTGACCCTTTTCGATTCCGTTCATCAGGATACTGTGCCTGTTTCGGAAGTGAAACGGAGTAATATCGCATTACAGGAATTACTTGGCTTACCCGAGAAAAACGTGTTTTCGCGTACGGCTTTATTGGGGATGATGGCTACCGGAGAAGCGCTAAAAGATGCCGGTGTCACAGTTGAAGAAAAGAGAGATACGGTACTTGTATCTTCTACTTCTGTCGGTGGAATGGATTTAAGCGAAGGTTATTACCGGCAAATGAAAGAAAATGAGAGAAAAACGAGATTACGGAACATCATCTCACACGATGGTGGAGACAGTACCGGGAAAATAGCCGCTTATCATGGATTGAACCCTATGGCTACAACCATCAGTACGGCTTGTTCTTCAGCGGCCAATGCCATCATGTTTGGCGCCGGGCTGATCAGGCAGGGATACACAGAGAGAGTCATTGCAGGAGGAACAGATGCGCTGACCCTTTTTACCATCAATGGTTTCCGCTCCCTGATGATATTGGATCCCGATCCGTGCCGCCCTTTTGATGACACCCGGAGCGGGTTGAACCTTGGAGAAGGTGCCGGATACATTGTTATGGAAAGCGAACAGGCCCTGATGCGAAAAGGGAAACAGCCTTATTGCCGCTTGTCCGGGTATGGCAATGTCAATGATGCTTTTCATCAGACAGCCTCTTCACCGGAAGGGAACGGACCTTTCCTGGCTATGAAAAAGGCGTTGGAACAAAGTACCTTATCTCCGGAACAGATCGCTTATATCAATGTACACGGAACCGGAACTCCTAATAATGATCTTTCGGAAGGTCGTGCCATAGAACGTCTTTTTCAGGAGTCTGTTCCGCGGTTCAGTTCCACAAAAGCCTTTACCGGGCATACCTTGGGTGCTGCAGGTGGCATTGAAGCTGTTTTATCTGTATTATCACTCAAGCACGGACTTATTTATCCAAACCTGAATTTTGCCTATCCCATGCATGATCTCCGGATCGCACCGGAAAAAGCTTTATCGACATCATTTCCGGTCCATCATGTGTTGTCTAATTCGTTCGGATTCGGAGGCAATTGTTCTTCCCTGGTTTTTTCTGTCTGATCAGATCCAAAGACTTATAAAGAAGGGATGATGGATCTTTTAGGTGATTACTTTAAACCGGATGTGGTCACTTCGATTTTATTATTGTCTGGATCAGATGTCTCAAATTCATCATATCCGTCCCCCTTTGACCTTTCAGGATGGGTAATCCCGCATCCATGAATTCTTTTGCCCTGGCATCGACTCCGGTCCTGGAGCTTACTTCAAAAGCAATATGAATCAACCCCTTCCGTTGGTATCCCGAATGATCACGTCAGTCCGGGGATACTCATCAATTCTAATCTTGCTCCCGAATAAATGTAATGAAGTAACTTTCGAATTGCGTTACCGGATTGATGTATTTTTGATTGGATCGTCCGTTGAAAAATCTTACGTAGTAATCTTTCAACGATTCCAGCTGATGGGTCCAAATAGCGACGTGTTCTAATTTCATCTTCTATGGTTGATTAGTGATCCATTCTTTATTTTAATTTCAGTCATCCGGATAAATCCCATATAATCGGCAAGCATTATAGCACATCGGTTACGATACTGATGATGATGCCTAATCCCAGAAAAACAATCAATGTGCCTGATATCCAATTCAGGTACAACATATAACGTGGACGGAAATTTTTGCGGAAGATGGCTACACCAGAAGTAAGCAGAAACCACCAGAAGACAGCACCGATAGTCACGCCTCCCACTAACCAGGCCCCCTGGAAACTATTGATCCCTTCCTGGTCAACACCTAAGACGGCAAATAACGCAATGAAAATCAAAAATAAGACGGGGTTTGCCAATGTAACCAGGAACCCGGATAAATAATCGCTCCACAGGTTCTCTTTATTGGAACGGTTTTGTTTGATCTGAACAACCGGATTTTTCCGGAAAATGCTAATACCCAGGATCATGATGCCTATTCCGCAGACAATCTTGAGTATAGCGAGGTATTTATCCATGAACGGCAAGACAATTCCCAGGAAAAATGCCGCAATAACGGCATAAACAGTATCTGCGGTAGCGGCGCCTAATCCCGAAACAAATCCGGATCTACGGCTTTTACATAAAGTTCTTTGAATGCAAAGTACAGCAATTGCTCCCGGTGGAATGGATTCCACAAAACCGATGAGGATACCTTTACATAAAACCAGAAAGTTTTCTGTAAAAAAAAGAGATAATGTTATTTGGTCAATAAATACAAGAAATTTCACCGGATCAAAATTACCATTGTTAATTTCTTCATCAAAATTAAGCATTTTTATGAAGAAAGCCATTTCCTGACACAATAATTTTATATCACCGAAAGAAAAACAGGATATGTCTCCATAAAATGGATGTTTTTTTTGCTATTTATTCGTAAAAATACGAATGGGCGCCGGAATTTTTTCTCAGAGTTAAAATGAAATTCCTGATTTTTTTAGAAGTGTTCCTCAAAAAATAAACAGAAATCTTATAATTTTGTATTATTGTAGTTTGTTTAAGTATTGTCCAACATTTTGACGGCTATTTTCAGTGCTTGATTTGGCTATTTTGAGGTAATTTATGTTCGTTTTAAGCATTAAATCTTATTTGAATATGAAAAATATATTCTGTCTTGCTGCATTATTTCTGTCGGTTAGTTCTATTGTTAGAGCAGAGGATGATCCAAAAAGAAAAGCAATTGTTGAACTCAATTTACCTATTTTATATATCCTTCCTTCTCAGGAAGAAGCGATGTTTTTGATCGGCGGTTCGTTAAATGCCGGAGTCTATGTCTCGCCACGAAGTTTTCTGGCACTTGAAATTGGCGTTAGCGGTCATTCAGGTGATACGACGGCTTATTTTTCATATACCAAAACAGATCAGAATACAGGTAAAAGCGAAACGTTTAATGATGGAGTGGTTATTCGGAAGTATACAGCAGTTCCTCTTTTAGCTTCGTGGAATTATGTATTTGATTTTACAAAAAGATTTCATCTGCGTGTAGGTCCGGTGATCGGGGTTACCTGGCTGATAACACGTGATAGGTATAAACCTGTTGTGGATGATGCCCCGAAAGCATTTTCCGATACCCATGCATCTTTTAATTTTGGTGCAAACATCGGACTCATATGGGACATAGGAAAATTGTTCTCTGTGGGCGCAGGTTATAAATTAATGGGAAGTACAGTGAGTGAGTTAGATGAATATTACAAGTTGAAATCTTCAGCACATCAGGTGAATTTTACTTTTGAGATCCGTTTCTGAGAAAAAGAAAATTACGGTCAGATAAGACTATTAATACTTAATTAACCCGTAAAAAGACTGGTTATCACTCTTTTCGACCTGATCGGAAGGTTGTATTCGTTCAACAACAAATACCTGAATCCAAACATTTATTATGCAATCGGTTGCGTAGATTTTGTCGTGGCCGGATACCACGATATCTATTTTTTTTAATTTTCTTTGTTAGATGTGTTTCATTAAATATTTTCAACCATGAAAAATACCTACTGTACCATTCTGTTATTTTGTTCGTTTTGTTTGCTGACAGCCTGTTCCGAGGATGCGGATATTGATGTGGCCCGTCTTCGTTGCGAGTACCTGGTCAATCCCCGGGGGATCGATTATCTTTCACCACGTTTAAGTTGGGAAGTACAAAGTAATGAAAGAGCCGTCAGGCAAAAAGATTATCATATACTGGTCGCTTCCTCTATGGAGAAGCTGAATGCCGGCGAAGGGGACTTATGGGATTCCCGTAAGGTAAAATCCGGATCAACTTTGGGCATCACTTATGGCGGGAAAGAGTTGGAAAGCGGAATGACCTGCTATTGGAAAGTAAAAGTAAGCACTAATAAAGGTATGTCAGAATGGAGTGAACCGGCATCGTGGACCATGGGGTTATTACATCAGACGGATTGGAAAGCGCAATGGATCGGATTGGATAAGGCTTTTCCGGGAGACAGGACAGAGGGTAATACCCGTCTTTCTGCCCGTTATTTTCGTAAGGAGTTTCCCGTTAATAAAAAGATACGGGAAGCAACATTATATATCTCCGGTCTGGGACTTTATGAGGCTTATATGAATGGTCACAGGATCGGTGACCAGGTATTATCCCCTACACCTACGGATTACACAAAGTCGGTAAAATATAACGTATTTGATGTGACCCAATTATTGAACAATGGGGAAAATGCCGTTGGGGTTATCCTGGGTAACGGACGCTATTTCGCTATGCGTCAGCATGGGATGCGTCATTTCGGATTTCCGAAAATGCTTTTCCAGCTGGAAATCACGTATGAAGACGGTGATAAGCAAATGATTGTGAGTAATGATAATTGGAAGGTGACGGTCAATGGGCCGATTCGTAGCAACAATGAATTCGACGGCGAAGAATACGATGCCCGGATGGAAATGTCCGGATGGAATACACCCGGATTCGATGACGGCCAATGGCTGAAACCCGAATTGGTGGTTGCGCCCGGAGGAAAAATAGAAGCACAATTGAATAAAAACATCAGGGTCATGGAGACCATTCGTCCGGTGGGTATTACGGAAGTAAAACCGGGCCTGTTCATTATGGATATGGGACAGAATATGGTAGGATGGCTCCGGATGAAAGTAAAAGGAAAGAAAGGAGATCAGGTGCAGCTGCGTTTTGCCGAGTTGGTAAAAGAAGATGGAACACTTTATATGGCAAATCTTCGCGGTGCTTTAGTAACGGATAAATATATTTTGAAGGGAGATGGAACAGAGGTCTGGGAACCTTCTTTCACATACCATGGATTCAGATTCGTGGAAATAACCGGATTTCCGGGAAAACCTACAATCAACGATTTTGAAGGACAGGTGGTGTATGATGAAATGGAGCTGGCCGGACATTTCGAAACTTCCGATCCTACCCTTAATCAGATTTATAAAAATGCCTATTGGGGGATAAGGGGAAACTACCGCGGTATGCCTACAGACTGTCCGCAACGGGACGAACGCATGGGATGGCTGGGTGACCGGGCGGTAGGGTCGCACGGTGAAAGCTTTATCTTTGACAACAACATGTTATATGCGAAATGGTTAAAGGATATTGAAGAATGCCAGAAGGAAGAAGGAAGTATTTCAGATGTGGCACCTAATTTCTGGAGTATTTATTCGGATAATATGACCTGGCCGGGTGCTTACCTGATCATTGCCAATATGTTGTATGAACAGTATGGTAATATGGAACCCATTATCAAACACTATGCATCCATGAAAAAATGGTTGGATTACATGCGGGATAAATATATGGTGGACCATATTATGACGAAAGATAGGTACGGCGATTGGTGTATGCCGCCGGAATTGCCCGAACTGATCCATTCTAAGGATCCTGCGAGGAAGACGGATGCTGCTGTTTTGGGAACTACTTTCTATTTTCGTATGTTGTATCTATTGGAACGTTTCGCCACTTTACAGGGTAAAACGGAAGACGCCAGATCATTTGCCGAACAGGCAGTTGTCGTGAAAAATGCCTATAATGAGAAATTTTTCAATAATGAAAAGGCACAATACAGCAACAATACCGTTACCGCTAATCTGTTATCGTTATGTTACGGAATGGTTCCCGAAGGATACGAGGATGCCGTTTTCAAAAACATTGTGGATAAGACGATGGGTGATTTTAACGGGCATGTCAGTACCGGTTTGGTAGGTATCCAATGGCTGATGCGCGGGTTATCCGATTACGGGCGTCCGGATATTGCTTTAAAAATAGCGACCAACCGGGATTATCCAAGTTGGGGATATATGATTGAGAAAGGAGCAACCACTATCTGGGAGTTGTGGAACGGAGATACCGCAGATCCGGCGATGAATTCAGCCAATCATGTGATGTTGTTGGGTGATGTAATCGTTTGGTTTTATGAATACCTGGCAGGAATACAGAATGCGCCCTCTGGTGTCGGATTTGAGAAGATCAGGATGAAGCCCTACCCAATTGCCGGGTTGAACCATGTTTCGGCTTCTTACCATTCGGTAAGGGGACCTATCAAGAGCGCATGGCGAAAGAATAATGATCATTTCGAATGGGAAATTACCATTCCGGGGAATACTTCAGCCGTGGTGTACATTCCGGCATCCGATAAGGGGAAAGTGACGGAAAGCGGGCAGAAGGCATCATCCGCTAAAGGTGTAAAATATCTGAAGATGGATGGTGATTATGCCGTATTTGAAGTTGGTTCGGGGGATTATAATTTTAAAGTAATACAATAAAATTAAGCTTTATGAATTGTTTTTTTCAAAAATTGATCGTTCTAACCTTACTCATTTCGAATTTAAATACATTATCCTACGCGCAGATACAGGAAGAGAGCTTTTTGAAAGCTGTTCCGGTATGGGCTGGCGGCCGGCAGGTGGAGAAAAATCTGACAGTCAGCTTTCGGGCGGTAATACCGGGGAATAATGCTTCGGATGTACTGCTTCGTCTCACGGCATCGTCTGACTACCGGGCTTTCGTTAATGGCCAGTTCCTGGGACATGGGCCTTGTGTTGCCGGATTCGGTTATTATCGTGTAGATGAGCATAATATCAGCAAATTACTGCAGCCGGGTGATAACATTATTGCTATTGAGGTAGCCGGATATAATATTGATAACTATTACCTGTTGAATCAGCCATCTTTCTTACAGGCAGAGATCACATCAGGTAGCAAGGTGTTGGCAGCAACCGATTCCCGGTATCCTGTTACCGGCGAATCGATACCTCTTTTTGAAGCTGCTGTAATGAATCAACGGGTGCAAGATGTCCCGAAATACAGCTTTCAACGTCCACATATGGAAGCATATAAATTCTCGGCAGGTTACAATGCATGGACCACCGATTTGAAAGCTGAATTTAACAGGACTCACCTGGAACGTACAGAAACCAAAAACCTGATTGGCCGCAGGGTAAAATATCCGGATTATACCGTCCGTCGTTATACGGAAGCTGTATCTGATGGTATTTATAAATTTGAATGTAATACCACCGGGTTTATCGGTGCCAGCGTTCAGGTGAATAAACCTTCGAGAGTAACTTTTACCTGGGATGAGATATTGATGGAAGGCGATGTAAATATTCGCAGGCTGGGGTGTAACAGTGTTATTACCTATGAACTGCAACCTGGAAAGTATGTTTTGGAATCGTTTGAACCTTATACATTGCAATATTTGAAAGTACAAACCGAAGGAGATTGTGCGGTAAGTGATTTCTTTATTCGCCAGTATGTGAATTCGGATGTTTCACGGGCATCTTTTTCCTGTAACGATGAAAAGCTGAATAAAATATATGAAGCGGCTGTGGAAACGTTCAAGCAGAATGCATTGGATATTTTTATGGATTGTCCGCAACGGGAACGCGCCGGGTGGTTGTGTGACAGCTATTTTACTGCACGGGTTGCCTTTAATTTATCCGGGAACACACTGATCGAAACCAATTTTCTGGAAAATTACCTGTTGCCCGATAAAATGAGGTATATTCCTGATGGTATGTTACAAATGTGTTATCCTTCGGACCATTCGAACGGAAATTTTATTCCGAACTGGGCCATGTGGTTTGTACTTGAACTGGAAGAATACCGGCAACGTAGCGGAAACCAGCAGATGATCAGGGATCTGCAGCCGAAAGTGATGGCCCTGCTGGATTATTTCAAACGGTATGAAAATGAAGACGGGTTATTGGAAAAACTTGAAAAATGGATATTCGTAGAATGGTCGAAAGCCAATGAGTTTGTACAGGATGTGAATTATCCTACCAATATGTTGTATGCCAAAACACTTGAGGTAGCCGGAAAATTATACCAGCAGCCGGCATTGGTCAGTAAAGCGGAAAAGATCCGGGAGGTAATCCGTAAACAATCATTTGACGGGACCTTTTTCATCGATCATGCTGTCCGTGAAATCGGAAAACTGGTACTACGGAAGAATGACCGCACTGAGACCTGCCAGTATTATGCATTCTTTTTAGGAATAGCCACTCCTGAGTCACATCCCGGATTATGGAAAATATTGCTGAATGATTTCGGGCCAAAACGTAAAACAACCAAAGCCTATGAAGAAATATATCCATCCAATGCATTTATCGGTAACTACCTTCGCCTGGAAATGTTATCCCGTTACGGGCAGGTAAGGCAATTATTGAATGAATCTATTGATGAATATCTGTACATGGCCAATATTACCGGGACTTTATGGGAAAATACCACAACGGTAGCCAGTTGTAATCATGGGTTTGCATCACATGTAGCTCATGTATTCTACCGGGATATGTTGGGTCTTAATTATATTGATTCTCAAAAGAAACAATTAAACGTTGTTTTTAATGATACGGATGTGAAGACCTGTAAAGGAACCGTTCCTGTCGGAGACCAGCAGATCTCTATGCAATGGGAAAAGAAAGGGAAAAGATTGAACTATCAACTTTCCGTTCCTGACGGATATACCGTAGATATCAAAAACAATACCGGATTGAAGCTGGTCGCATTATGATGCCTGATGCGACTTGACGTCAAATTTTCCGTAGATCCATCTGACCATGGGGTAGAATAAAGCAGCCGAAATAAAGCCTCCGATCACGTCGATCACATAATGGGCTTTGATGTACACGGTAGAGAGAACCAAAATAAAAAATAAGGGTAAGGCGTATTTTAACAGATGCCTGCAATACCGGTACATGAAAATAATCACGGTAAAAGTGATACCAACATGTGAACTCGGGAATGCTCCTGTAGGTTTTTCTCCCGTAGCCTGAAGGAAACGCATGATCCTGGAAAACAGATAGCCGTCCGGAACTTCACTGACAGGGGGAGAATAGTAAAATTGCGGTCCCACAACAGGAAGGATGATAAATACGACATAATAGAAGTAGAAAGAACAGACAAACATGAAAACAGCTTTATTGGCAATTTCCTTTTTGTATATGTAACACCAGAGTGCCGTCCCGAAAAAGATAAAGTAATATGAGAAATATCCGAAATACATCAGTTCGCTGAACCAGGCCTGTGGTAACCATTTACTGAATTCCAGGCTTGGCTGGCAGCCGAATAATGCCTGATCGGCAGCAATGAAGTAACTATCCAGATTAGGGAATATAAATTCGTTATAGTAATATGTCTCCGGATACCAGTAACTTAATAAGGCGAAAGGGAAAACATAGCGGATGAAGGAAACCACCGGATTAAATTTATCCTTTTCCAGCCATGCCAACAGGAGGATAGCTAAAGTTACTCCTACCCGGATTCCGAAATAGATCCATGGGCTATCTAATTTTCCGATAAATAAGAGTAAATATATAGTGGTGATAATGATGTAGGCAATAGTGGCTTTTTCAACAGGTAATAATTTTATATTTCTCATGAATATGTTATACTATTTTACATTGAGTAATTCTATGTCATAGACGATAGTCGCCCTGCGCGGGATACAGTTTTCATCTCCGGTAAGTCCGTGAGCCAGATGGGGAGGCATGATCAATCTGGCCTTATCACCTGTACGCATTAAAAGCACCCCTTCTTCCAAACCGGCTTCCACCGGACCCTCCGGGCCACCCTGGCCTATTTTAAATTTTTTCGGGCCGGATTTTTCCGAAGTGTAGCAAACCACACTGTCCAACAGTGATAAGGTATAGTTTAATTCTACGTCCTTACCTTTGGCTGCCTTTTCTCCGGAGCCATGTTGATAGATCATATACCACAGGCCGGATTGGGTTGTTCTCATCTTCCATCCCTTTTTTTCAGCATATGCCCTTATTTCTTCCGCATCTTTTTCTACCAGTTTTTCGTTGATCTGTAATAGAACCTCTTTTTCTTTATGTCCGGACGTAATATCATTCTGGGCCTGTTGCTGCGTATGATAGCGCCGGCAGGAACAAGTAAAGAGCAATATCAGTACATATAATATCAGATATCTATTCTTCATCTAATTGTTTTTTATACAATGGTAATAGATCCCGGAATTTTCGGATGGTTTCTTCTAAAGACATTTTTATTTCTCCACCGGCAGCATTGATATGTCCTCCACCATTAAAATGGGCCCTGGAAAAATCATTGGTGGAAAAATTTCCTTTAGACCGGAACGATATTTTTATTTTGTCTTCTTTTTCAAGAAAAAAAGCAGTGAAGCGGACCCCTTCAACGGATAACGGGAGATTGACAAACCCTTCCGAATCCCCTACCTGAAAATTATAATCTAGCTGTTCCTGCATATTTAAACTTATCAATGCGGTATGGTATTCGGGAAATACTTCCATCTTGTTGTTCAGGCAATATCCCATCAGGCGCATACGGCTTTCCGAATAATTATCATATACATTTTCATAAATTTTGGACCTGTTGATTTCCTTATTCATTAGTTCGGACGCAACGATGAATGTTTGTGCACTGGCGCTCCGGAAGCAAAAGCTACCGGTATCAGTCATTATCCCGGTATAAATGCATGTTGCAATATCCTTGTCAATAGCTTCGGGATCCCATTGCATCATGATGAAATAGAGTAATTCGCAGGTAGAACTTACATCAATTTCCGAGAATATATACTTGGCCGGTAATCCGGGAGCCAGATGGTGGTCGATCAATATTCTGGTAGCCTTTGATTTTGTCAATGAGCGTACCATATCAGCACTGCGTTGGATATGATTATAATCCAGATGGAAAATATGGGTCGCATTTTTAATCAGGGTTTCAGCTGTTTTTTTTTGGCGCATGTAATTGATCACCTCATTATTTGCTGGTAACCAATGCAGGAAATCAGGGTAATCATTAGGCGTAATTACAGAGACATCATGTGATTGTTTTTTCAGGAAATGGAACAATGCCAGGGATGAACCCATCGCATCTCCATCCGGTCCCTGATGAGTAGTAATGACTATTTTTCTGGGAATAGATAATTCTTCTTTTAACTGAAGGATAGAAGAATGATATTTTTGTTTCAATGTAATGATTTTTGTAATCAGGTGTTTATGAATAATTCACGTTAAAACATTTGTTGCGAAAGTAGCCATATTATCCGATTGAACAAAGTCAAGTTTTTAAAAAAACAGTACTTTTGTTCATAATTTTATCAATCAAATTTACTTATCATGCATCAGGACATAAAGGAACAAATATCTTCCCATCGTTCCATACGTAAATATTCATCGAAATCGATACCCGAGGATGTACTTAACCGGATACTGGAAGCAGGTATTTGTGCTTCGAATACCGGAAATATGCAGGTATACAGTATGATCGTTACCCAGGACGAAGCGTTGAAGAAAAAACTTTGGGAGGTTCATTTCAAGCAGAATATGGTGTTGCAGGCACCGGTATTGATCACTTTCTGCGCGGATATTAACCGTTTCAGTAAATGGTGCCGCGCCCGTAAGGCGGATCCGGGATATGATAATCTCCTTTGGTTCTGTAATGCAACGATTGATGTGGTCCTTGCCTCACAGAATGTAGCTTTGGCTGCTGAATCATTTGGGCTGGGAATTTGTTACCTGGGTACTACTACTTATAATGCGGATAAAATCGTCGATTTATTACATCTTCCGGAAGGAGTGATCCCTGTTACCACATTGGTGGTGGGTTATCCGGATGAAACACCTCCATTAACCGGTCGTCTTTCCCTGGAAGCTGTGGTACATAAAGAGACCTACCATGATTATAACAATGAAGATATAGACCGGCTTTATTCGGATCTGGAGGGTGCCGAACAAACCGGGAAACTATTGGAAATAAATGGAAAAGAAACTTTGGCGCAGGTATTTACAGAAAATCGTTATACCAGAAAGGATAATGAAGGAGCCTCGGCAGCCTATCTAAATGTAATGAAACAACAGGGTTTTCTTTAATGAAATATTAGTATCTCCTAAAATCGATCTGTTTTAGTGAAAAATAATTGTTTTTTTGTCATCGCATGGGCGAATTTCTGTATTTTTACGCCCAAAATTTACTCGCATGGCTGAATCCTCAAGTCCGTTTAACAGTATTAAGGCTTCAAGAATCGTTCTTCCGATCTTAATCGGGTTAGGGGTGGTTGCATTTATGTTTTACCGTGAATTTGACCCCAAGGCATTTGATAGCATGTCCTTTACCTGGCGGATAGTGGTATTTTTATTTTTAGCAGCTATCCTGATGCTTTGTCGTGATTTCGGGTATATGATACGTATCAGGGTATTGACCAATAATCAATTAACCTGGAGACAGGCATTCCGGGTGATCATGTTATGGGAGTTTACTTCTGCAGTAACACCTTCGGCCATCGGCGGAACCAGTGTTGCTATTCTTTTTGTAAACAAGGAAGGTATAAGTTTGGGACGTAGTTCTGCAGTGGTACTTGCCACTTCATTTTTGGATGAACTGTATTTCATTATTATGTTCCCCTTATTATTGTTGATCGTGAATGTAGAGACATTGTTTTCTATCGGCGATCACAGTGGTTCATTTTTGAATGAGTTTTTTTGGTTTGCTTTAATCGGTTATTCTGCAAAATTTATTTATACCCTGATTGTCAGTTATGGTCTGTTCGTTAATCCGCGAGGCTTAAAATGGCTCCTATTACAGATATTCCGGTTACCCTTTTTAAAGCGCTGGAAACACAACATCAATGAAGCAGGATATGAAATAATAGAGAGCTCAAAAGAATTAAGACGTAAGCCGTTTTCATTCTGGCTGAAAGCATTCGGTGCTACTTTTTTTTCATGGACATCCCGTTATTGGGTCGTAAATATGATCCTTCTGGCATTTTTTGTATTGCCTCAGTTCGGACAACATTTTCTTATTTTTGCACGACAACTGGTGATGTGGATCATGCAGTTGATCGCGCCAACGCCCGGAGGCAGTGGATTTGCCGAATATATTTTCACCCGGTACCTGGGTGATCTTATTCCGGTAAGTGATGCGGCCATAGCTGGTTCGGTGGCTATTGCCCTGGCTCTGATATGGCGTTTGATCAGTTATTATCCTTATTTGGTGTTAGGAGCATTGATTGTTCCCAAATGGATCAATGATAAATTCACAAAAAAAGCAAAGTCCAAATAATGAATATTGGTTTGTTTTTCGGTTCGTTCAACCCCATACATATCGGACATTTGGTGATTGCGAATTATATGTTGGCTTACACGGAAATGGATCAGTTATGGTTTGTGATCACTCCACATAACCCCTTTAAAAAGAGACAGGCTCTTTTGTCGGAATCAGACCGGTTATATCTGGTGAACTTGTCGATTGAAGGCCATCCTGAATATAAAGCGAGTAATATTGAGTTCAAGATGCCCAAACCCTCATATACGATTGATACGCTTGTTCGATTATCAGAAAAATATCCCGGTAACCGGTTTTCTATCATTATGGGATCCGATAATCTGGAATCTTTTCATAAATGGAAAAACAGCGAGCTCATCATTGAAAATTATCATCGGTACATTTATCCCCGGACAGGAACCGCACATTTGATAGAGCGCGCTAAAAATGTTACAATGGTAGATGCTCCGTTGATGGATATCTCATCAACACTCATTCGCCGGGCGATTGCTGATGGAAAAGATATCCCGTTTCTTCTTCCGGGGAAAGTGTATCAATACATAAAGGAGATGCATTTTTATGAAAAATGCCTACCTTCGCCGACTGATGAAGGTCAAAAATAGAATCTTATGTTATTTATGTTATATATTAAAATAAAGGATAATAATGAATAAAGTATTGGTAACAGGCGGTACCGGCTATATCGGGTCACATACTGTGGTGGAGCTGATCAATGACGGTTACGAAGTAGTGATTATCGATAATTTATCGAATTCCAGGATGGGTTCGCTGGATGGAATTGAAAAAATTACAGGTAAGCGGCCTGAATTTGAAAATATAGATCTTTGTGATAAGGGAAAGTTGGAATCGGTTTTGAAAAAACATGCCGGGATCGATGCAATTATTCACTTTGCAGCCTATAAAGCGGTTGGTGAATCGGTGGCGCAACCTTTAAAATATTACCACAATAACCTTGTTTCTTTGTTGAATATTCTGGAACTGATGCCTCAATATGGTATCGGGAATTTTGTATTTTCATCTTCCTGTACTGTCTATGGGCAACCGGAACATCTACCTGTTACGGAAAAGGCGCCTGTACAGGCAGCTACATCCCCTTACGGGAATACCAAGCAGATCTCGGAAGAGATCATCCATGATACAGTAGCCGTTTCTGATAAAATTAAAAGCATTGCTTTGCGTTATTTTAACCCCATAGGAGCACATCCTTCAGCATTGATCGGTGAATTACCCGTTGGTGTTCCCAGCAATCTGGTGCCTTTTATCACCCAGACAGCCATTGGGGTCCGGGAACAACTCAGTGTTTTTGGTGACGATTATAACACTCCTGACGGTTCCTGTATCAGGGACTATATCCATGTGGTAGACCTTGCAAAAGCGCATGTGATAGCTGTCAGAAGACTGATTGAGAATAAGAGCGGCGCCAAAATGGAAATGTTTAACCTGGGTACCGGAAAGGGTGTCTCGGTACTGGAGTTGATCCATACATTTGAGAAAGTGGCCGGGGTAAAATTAAATTATAAAATCGTAGACCGTCGTCCCGGTGATACCGAACAAGTCTGGGCAGATACGACTTACGCCAATAATGTTTTAGGCTGGAAAGCCCAGAGTACATTAGAGGATACATTGCTTTCGGCATGGAATTGGGAAAAATATTATAAAGAAAGCGGAGGTTGGAAATGAAACAGAAACCAATAGAAGTCAATCCCAATAATTATTGCGTGATCATGGCCGGTGGGGTAGGAAGCCGTTTCTGGCCGTTGAGCCGGATGAATAAGCCCAAACAATTCCTGGATATTTTAGGTGTAGGGAAAACGCTGATCCAGCAGACTTTTGACAGATTCAGCAATATCGTTCCCAGGGAAAATATTATTGTTGTTACCAATGAACTCTATAAGGATACCACCATTGAGTTGCTTGAGATCGATGAAAAGCAGGTGTTGCTTGAACCGATGCGTAAGAATACCGCTCCGTGTATTGCATATGCCAACTTCAGGATACTGAAAGAAAATCCTAATGCCAATATCATTGTCACTCCTTCTGATCATCTGGTGACCAATGAAATGGAATTTCTCCGTATTGCCCAGAAAGGGATCGATTTTATTGCTAAGAATGATGTTCTCCTGACTATCGGGATTAAACCGAGTCGTCCTGATACGGGATATGGTTATATCCAGATATCAAATGATGCCACTGAAATAAAATTACCCAGTACCTCACTGAAAAAAGTAAAAACATTTACGGAAAAACCAGAGTTGGAAATGGCCAAGATCTTTTTTGAAAGTGGTGAATTTTTCTGGAATTCCGGAATGTTTTTCTGGTCGTTACCATCTATCATGCAGGCATTTGACATACATATGTCAGGACTCAATACGCTTTTCCAGAATAAGATCGATTTATTGGGAACAGAGAAGGAGTTGGAAGCAGTCCGCGATATTTATGCCCAGAGTAAAAGCATATCCATCGACTATGCAATTATGGAAAAAGCAGACAATGTATATGTGTTGTGTGCAGACTTCGGATGGTCGGATATTGGAACATGGGGTTCTTTATATGCCAACCAGTCAAAAGATAAAAACCGGAATGCAGTGGTCGGGAACAATGTTTTTTTGTATGATACGAAAGATTGTGAAATAAATATTCATCCGCATAAACTGGCAGTTTTACAGGGGTTGGAGGATATGATTGTTGTTCAAACCGATGATGTGTTATTGGTCTGCAAAAAGGAGGATGAGCAGCGGATCAAGGATTTCGTTAATAATGTCAAAATGGAAAAGGGAGACACATATATTTAGCTGCTAATTATTCACATAATCGTTTATATCAAATATGGATAATCATTTAATACTATCTTTAAAAAAACAATTGATTGAAACATTGAACCTGGAGGATATCACCCCGGATGATATAGAAACCGATGCTCCTTTGTTTGGCGATGGTCTTGGACTTGATTCGATAGATGCGTTGGAGATCATTCTTTTGTTGGAAAAAAATTACGGAATACGTATTGAAAACCCAAGCGAAGGAAAAAGTATTTTTTATTCGGTAAAATCTTTGGCTGATTATATTGAGCAACATAAGAATTAAGTACCCTGTGCAGTTAAGCCATATTGAACAAGTTGATTACGTGTATTAAGTATGACATTAATTTATTGGGATTACTTAATACGCACAATAATGTAGTTGAAATATCGTTTCCAATACAAATCCGGTTAGCGTAGCGAGTAAATTGAGAGGTGTTTTTTTAATATTACTTTTTTCCTTTTTTTGTGTCGGCACTGAAGCCCAGCAGAAAAAAAAGGTATTAAATTACCAGCAACATGACGGGCGGGTCATTCATTTTGGATTTTGCCTGGGGTTGAATGTAATGGATTTTACTATTACTCATTCACAGGAAAATTATGAGACAGATTCTTTACTGAGCAATGTAACCAAACTTTCTCCTGGTTTTCATATCCAGGCAGTTTCAGCACTTAGGCTTACGGATAATCTGGAATTGCGGTTTTTGCCGGGAGTAGCTTTTGGGCAGCGGGAATTGATGTTTTACCGGAATGATGAGGCCTATGGCGATAAACAACGATTAGAATCCAGTTATATAGAGCTTCCGCTCTTACTTAAATACAAATCAAAAAGAGTCAATAATTACCGGGGCTTTTTAGTGGGAGGTATGAATCCTCGTTTTGACCTGGCCAAAAAATACCGTGAGGATGATGGAATATATATGGATATGAAATTAAACGACCTTTGCTATGAATTTGGAGGAGGCTTTGATTTTTATCTGCCGTATTTTAAATTATCCATTGAATTACGTGGTTCGTGGGGCATGTTCAATGTCCTTAAAGAGAGGACCACACCTCGTCCGGAATACCAGAACGCAGTACAGAAATTACGCTCCTCGGTATACCTGCTATCTATTTATATAGAATAAGGCATTATTGGAATGCTTTACTGACCATCATCAGGTCGGCTAAAGCAATTGCCGTTGCTGCTTCTATAACAGGAGGTATACGAAGTACAATACATGCATCATGACGTCCGGGAGTTTCAAGAATAGCCGGTTCTCCGGATTTTATATTGATGGTTTTTTGCGGGCGGGCAATAGAAGACGTTGGTTTTACCGCAACACGGAACACAATCGGATTTCCATTGGTAATTCCTCCATTGATTCCGCCGGCATGATTGGTTTTTGTCTGTCCCGAAGAATGAACAAAAGTGTCATTATGTTCGCTTCCATGCATGCGGGCTGCACCAAATCCTGATCCGAACTCTATTCCTTTGGTGGCGGGGATGGAAAATATCATATGAGAAATGATCGATTCAGTACTATCAAAAAACGGTTCTCCCCATCCGACCGGAACAGAATCGACCGTACATTCAATGATACCACCTACAGAATCCTGTTCATCGATGCATTTATCAATAATACCTTCCCAATTCTTACTTCCACCGATTTCCAGGATCTGGGACCTTATGATCACCGGAGTTAGTATTTTTTTTGCCAGGACTCCGGCTGTCACCAGTCCGGCTGTGATCCGTCCGGAAAAATGGCCGCTTCCGCGATAATCGGTATGTCCTTTGTATTTTACTCCGGCGACAAAATCGGCATGTCCGGGCCGTGGAATTTCGCTGAACAATGAATAATCTTTGGAACGGGTATCGGAATTCTCAATGATGATCAGAATAGGTGCCCCGGTAGTATATCCGTTAAAAACGCCACTCAATAATTTAGGTAGATCGGTTTCAATCCGGGGAGTTGTCCCTTTTCTTCCGCTGCGCCGCCTGCCGAGGTCATTTTCAAAATCAGACTCCGACAACGCAATTCCCGGAGGACACCCGTCGATACAAACTCCGGTACATGGGCCGTGAGATTCTCCAAAAATACTTACCCGAAATATCCTTCCGAAAGAATTCATGATATATGATATTGTAATAAATGCCAAAAATACACTTTTATTCAGAATTGGCAGAATATATTGAAGCCGGTATATTTGAGAAAAGACTTCTGGGTTGATGAAATACAAAAAAGGAGTTGAGAAATCAACTCCTTTTTTGTATAGATGATATTTAATTAAAAGCCGGGTTTTCCGGCAAAGTAGTCCAGACTTTATATTGGGACCCCATATTGATCACGGAGTCTTTCCACATTTCCTGGGATGGATTGATGATGTATTTTGAATTGATATTACCTACCAGCCAGGAATTATTTTCTAATTCGTCCTCCAACTGGCCTCCGCTCCAACCTGAATATCCTAGGAAAAAACGAATGTCCTCACGTTTCATGATGGACAATGAAAGAAGTTTCTTTATTACTTCAATATTACCGCCCCAATAAATACCATTCATTATTTCAATGGCATCAGGTATATGCTCCATGGTGTGCAGATAATGCAATGTATCTGTTTTTACGGATCCTCCGATGGATAATGCCGATTCCGGAGACGGAAAATCTTCCATCATATCACCTATCGTGATGTTCAGGGGTTTATTCAGTACAAAACCAATGGTACCCTCTTCGGAGTATTCCGTTAACAATACTACCGACCTTTTGAAACAACCATCCAGTAAAAATGGTTGCGATACCAATACTTTTCCTTTTTTCGGAAGAACATTGTTATAAGATAAATTCAGCCAGTCGATAATATTGTTCATAAGCATAATATTACCCGATTATACCAGCAAAATTTGTGCAAAAGTATATCTGCTTATTACAGGGTTTTTGCGTATTTTGCTTCAACTCCTTTCCAGTTAGCTACATTCCAGAAAGCCTGTATGTAATCGGGACGTTTATTCTGATATTTCAGGTAATAAGCATGTTCCCATACATCAATACAAAAAATGGGTGTTCCTTTTTCTTCGGCAATATCCATTAAAGGATTGTCTTGATTGGGCGTAGAGGTAATGGATAATTTCCCTTTGTTGGAAATAAGCCAGGCCCAACCCGATCCGAAACGTGTAGATGCCGCCTTAGCGAATTGTTCTTTAAATGCATCGAACGATCCAAAGTCCCGTTTGATAGCATCGGCCAGTTTTCCTGTCGGTTCACCACCTGCATTCGGAGCCATGGATTCCCAGAATAAGATATGGTTATAATAGCCACCGCCGTTATTGCGGACTGCCATTGGGTATTTCGAGATATTTTTGAATATATCTTCAATATTTGATGGAACAGAAGTGGTTAATGCCTGCAATGCATCGTTGAAATTTTTGGTATACGCCGCATGATGCCGGGAATAATGAATTTCCATTGTCATCGCATCAACATAAGGTTCCAATGCATTATAGGCATAGGGTAAGGCAGGTTGTGTGAAACTGGGTGCTTTGCCTTCTGCCGAAAGAGCAAAACAAATTAATACACATTGTACCGGTAAAGCATTGTTTCTACGAAAATGTTTTTTCATGACTTAAAATTTATTGTGTTAAAAATAATTATAATGTTGTATTTCCTATTCTTGTTTTGAACAGGTCATCTATTTAATCAGTTGTCAATAATCGTTCCAAATTTTGCATCAATTCATTTTTTGATACATTTTCATTAATGATTCCGTGATTGGCAATAGATATATTGCCGGTTTCTTCTGAAACAATTACTGCTAAAGCGTCTGTATTTTCTGTTATTCCCAATGCGGCACGGTGGCGTAATCCTAGATTAGCAGGTAAATTCCGGTTATCAGATACCGGGAGTATGCAACGTGCTGCTCTTATCTTCTCTTTGACAATAATCACGGCGCCATCATGTAAAGGACTGTTTTTGAAAAAGATATTTTCCAATAACCGGCTTGATGTATTTGCGTCCAGTACATCGCCGGTCTCCTCGTACATCTTAAGGGAAGTTGTACGTGTAATGACAATCAGTGCTCCTGTTTTTGATTCGCTCATATGGATACAAGCAAGAACAATGGATTTTATTTTGACATCCGTGTGTATGGGTTCGGAAGCGAAAAGCTTATCAAACCGGAATCGCCGGTTTCTGTATTTGGTGCCGAGGTTGGTCAGAAAACGGCGTATTTCGGGTTGGAATAAAACAACCAGTGCAACAGCCCCAACACTGAATACTTGCTGCAAAATAGCCCCGGTAAGTTCCATGTTCAGGGCCTTGACCAGTAACCAGAACAGGAAAATGCCGAAAATAGATATGAAAATATTAATGGCAACAGAGTCTTTAGTTAGCATATACAACTGATACAACAGATATGCGACAAATAATATATCTATTACATCTGTGATGCGGAGCGAAAGAAAAGATGACAACAGTACCATAAGGCTTATTGATCTGAAGATGCAAATGTAAGCCAAACACAATGAATTAACAAAAAATAATTTATATATTTGTACTCTTGTAAGTTATGTTAAATCCTGAATGTCAGTCCAGTGAAAAATATTATGATTGGATATCTAATGAAGCGCATCATGAAAACGTTTACGTACGCTTTTTTTATAATGCTGGTCATCGGATGTGGTATGTGGGGATGTGAAAAAGCTGCTTCCTATCCGGATACTCCTGAAATTCATTTTAAAGGACTGGAAGTAAAGATAGACGGAGCCGATCCGTTAGGGGAAAAAATAAAATCCGCTTATCTTTCCTTTTCTTTTATAGACGGAGATGGGGATTTAGGCGTTCGTGACGTGAATTCCCGTGATACTGTCAGCAAAATACATTATACATGGATGAAGAAACTAGACGACGGGACTTATGAACCGTATGTTTATGAAACGGGTATTACAACTGACGCAATAAGGATCCCATATGATGAGGATGTAATGAACAAGGATGAAGCACACAATAAATTCCTGAAGGGAACGATGGATATAAAATTAACCATTCCCTATGGTTCATCTATAGCCGGGATGGATACGATCCGTATCGAGTTTTTTATTGTTGACCGTGCTGATCACAAAAGTAATGTGGACATAACTCCTGATTTCAGTATTTTGGCAGATTCTGTAAAGGTCAGCCGGTAACATGTTACTTTTTCATGTTGGCAAAGTCCGATAAATACGAACAACGCCTTATAGCGTCTTTATAAAAATCCGTTTTTTTATACTTTTTAGTGAGTTGCTCAAAATAAGGGTTATTGGTAAAATAACTTCCGAAAGTATATTTTCCGTCCGCCCAGATATAAATGCTGCTTGAATTCATTTGATAGCAATGGGAAGCCATAAATAAGCATTTTGCTTTGAATTCTTTATCTTTTGAAAGATCACAAGCTTTGATGAAATAATCCCTGGCAAATTGGGTATGATAGTAATAAGAAGACTCACCGTTAGGAGTGGTTTCTTTCCAGAAATCTGCTTCATGTATGCTCCAATAATAATTGCTTAATTGCCATGAATTTCCATACCAGGACATTTGAAACAGACCGGTAGCATACTGGAAAAGATCATCGGGTGATGGTTTGCTATGCAGTATCCGGTCTTGTAGTTCAGCCATTTCATTTGCAAAACTTAGTTTGGAGCTGAATAGATCCTCATTGCCTGGTTCATGATCCTCTTTATATGAAATCGGAAGAGGAGAGAAAGGATGATGTGTCAGATGGAAAAAAGCAGAAGATCCTGATAGTTGTTCAAAATAGGTAGCTGCAATTTTGAATTCCAACAAACGCAAATGTTTGGTACCTAAAAGTTCAAGGATATCATCGCGGGTTAATCCACTCAAATGGAACAAAACGGAATCATATGCATTAATTGGGGGATGGGATAAATAATGATCTAACTGTGTGGCGGATGCATGTGTGTCCAGATAATCGAGTGCATCTATGTCAAATTCAGTATAGTTGTAATTGGCAAATGCTGAATGGGTTCCTGCAATTCCGATGCAAAATGCCGCTTTTACCGGTTGGCGGTTACGCAAATATATTTCAGGCAACTTTTCGGCAAAATAATGGGCAGCCATCCTGTCAAAAAAGTCATGGTTTTCTTCTATGACAACAGTGTCCTGCAAATGACTCAATATCCATTGTATCGATGGAAGTATATGGGCTTCTGTAATCGAATCAAGAGGTGAAGATTCCGTGTCTATCAACAAACGAATGGCCAGTAATTGTTCCGTTATTTTCGGTTCAGGTTGTTCTTGTTCGGCAATATCGATCAACAGGGTAGCCTGGTCATATTCTTTTGATAAATAAGCCATATAGGCAGCTGCAGCGTACCAGAGCGCCGGATGTTGTACCAATTTAATTCCTGCATAACGTACCGACAATTCTTTTAATGCTTCTGCATGTTGGAGGGCAGATGCTTTATCATCGGTATTCAGCCTGTCTTCGATTTTATTGATCTCACGTATCAATAAAGTTTCAATATAAGGAATTTGCGGACAAAACTGATGGACTTTTTCTAGCGGATCAAGGGTCGGTTGAAAGCAGGTAAAGCCTATCATGGCATGTCCTACAGCTTTTTCAAAATTGTTTTTACAGAATATAGAGATCCACGATGTATCCATTTCATGGATCATCCACCGGAAGGAGGTCATGGCAGCATGACTGTATCTCGGACACTTGTTGAATACCCTCGAATAACAATAGGCGGCTTCAGCTTTTGATTCGGTAGCACCGGCATAAAAGGCCAATGCCCATAACTTTGCCATGGCATTTGATTTTGTTTCGGGCATTATCATTTCCTGGTAATACCTGACACAATCTTCTTTATAGCCACAATAATAAGCCATCCGGACTATCTGAAATGCATATCTTAACCGGATGAATTCTGTTTTCGATGCTTTATAAAGCTGGATCCCGCGATGAAGCAACGAGTCCTGTATATTTGAATCAAATAGGGTATATTCCCAATCCTCGGAACGCTTCCCGGCTTGTTGCTCGCAGGCTTTTGCATATAACAGGTACTCCAATGCGCTCATGTTCCGTTGTAGTACGATCCGCCGCATCATTGAATTATCCAGCCATTTGCTATCTATTTTGGTCCATAAATGTTTTTTTGCTTTGTCGTAGATTTCTTTTAATCCGGTTAAAGGAACATCATAGATTAATTGTTCGACATCCTGGTCAGGCAATTTTCCACCCAGGTATTTTTTCCATTCCTCAATATTTTGTTCTTTATCGGATTCTTGATCTGCAGAAGTATCATAAAAATTAAAGTAGCTATAATAATAATTGTTCTTTTCAGGAATATCATTACGGAAATACATGGGATATTGCGCATCAGGTTCGGAAGACCAGACACAGGCGATCAGATATGCCATAGCAGACATCACCGAAATACTAATGAAACAAATCAGTAACTTTTTGTAGTTCATGAGATGTAAATTTTTGCAAAAATAGCGAATCAAGATGATACCATATTATATGACCGGAAATTTTCAACCTGGAGGCAATTATTTTTGCAGACTGGTATATTTCTTCGGATGTGGGCTCTTCCACGCGAATATGATCCCCTTTGATGATGGAAGCACCATACATGTAAAATGTGCTGTCGGAATAATATAGGTTTGGTGCTATCTCTTTAAAACAGGATAAGGACATGTCTTTTTTACTTAATCCGCGGATCAGGCCCCTGTATTGTTTATTCCTGAAACAAACCCCCCAGCTGAAAAGAGGAAATGCGATATCTATAGGAACCGGATATAACCCGGAATTTTGTATGTAATTTTTGACTTCCCGGATATCCAGGATAGAATTTTGACTGCCGTATTCCGTCAGATCTCCTACATTATAACACATTAAGACAGCTCTGTCGACAGGGGGGATTCCGGTACGTTTTTGGTATTTGAGCTGATGTAACCGTAATGTTGCCGATAAATGAATATTATCTGCAATGCAATATTGGCGCATGATATCCAATAGGCGAAAATACTTTTCCCGTGTGGGCTTATTCCAATCACAATCCATCTGTATTTCGGGAATATCGTCTATTGGTATATGGTGTACCTGATTGATGGAACTGATTCTTTTGTATATTTTTTCAGCCAATACGGGGATCTGATCATCCGTAGAAGTTTCCAATACCTGATTGGTGATAAAGATTACCGGAATGATCTTGATATTTATCGGTATACTGTCCTTAAATATGATGGTAGATTCGGGCTGGGGCACGCCTTTATCAATTACAACATCAAAATATCGGATATATAATCGTTTGATCTGTTGAATTTTCAATACTTGTAACTCCTCCTGATTCAAACGGAAAACGGTTTTCCAATAATAAAACGACTGCTGCAGGTTTGTTTCCTTTCTACATCCTGAAATGCTAACAAGTACAACAATCAGGATCAACCAGCAATGGATCCGAAAGATCAATTTTCTATCAATCCTGTATCTTAGATAATTAAGATATTTTTTCATCATACAAATGTACATGGTTTATGACAATATATATAACTATATACCGTTCATTTTAGAATTTCACGTATCTTTAGAAGGTCAAATATAAAAGTCTTGGAAAAAGGAGTAGTAGTAAAATCAACGGGGAGTTGGTATATCGTAAAAAAAGATGATAATGTCTTTGTTGAGGCTAAGTTGAAAGGGCGTCTCCGCATAGAAGGGATCAAAAGTACCAATCCGGTGGTGGTGGGTGATCGGGTAATTCTTGATTCCGGAAATCAGGGAGAGTGGTCCGTATCTGATATTGAACCGCGTAAGAATTATCTTATCCGTAGGGCTACCAATCTGTCCAAGCAATCTCATATTATTGCTGCAAATGTAGATGATGCTTTTTTAGTGATTACTTTCAGGATGCCCGAAACTCCTATGGAATTTATTGACCGGTTCCTGGTTTCCTCCGAAGCTTATCGGATACCTGTATGCCTGGTTTTCAATAAGATTGATCTTTATTCATCAAAGGAGTTAAAACAAATAGAACAAATTGAAGATATTTATCGTAAAATAGGATACCCGACCATAAAAACATCTGTAACGGATGGGACAGGCATTGACGAATTTAGCCAAATGTTAAAAGGAAAAGTATCTGTGATTTCAGGATTATCAGGAGTGGGAAAATCATCATTGATCAACAAAGTTGATCCTGCCTTATCTTTGAAAATAGGTGATATATCAGAATATCATCGTAGTGGTAAGCACACCACAACTTTTGCGGAGATGCTGGAATTAAAATCAGGAGGATATATTATTGATACACCGGGTATCAGGGGGTTTGGACTGGTGCATATCCGGAAAGAAGAGCTATATCACTTTTTCCCTGAGATATTCAAAGTTTCTTCAGCATGTTCTTTTCATAATTGCCTGCATGTGGGAGAACCGGGATGTGCGGTAATTCATGCAGTTGATGAAGGTGAAATCAGTGCGAGCCGTTATAATAGTTATGTGAATATGATGGAAGACCCGCAAAATAAATATCGTTGACCAGTAAGTTTTAAGATAGGAATGTTATAGAAAAATGAAACGACAAATTATCATACCTGTTGCTATCTCTCTGTTCTGTATTCTAATGGCAGGTTGTTATATCCGTTTTTCTTATGTAAACCAGTTAAATACCAAGAAAAAACTAGTAGAATCTTATATGTCTAATATCCGGTCGGAGTTAGACATCATCGGTATTAAATCCAGAGAGATACCTTTCGTTGTGAGGCCTTTGATTGGTGAATCAGGAACAGTTACTTTTGATCCGACCATACATTTCCGGATAGAAAATCAACTGGAAGAGTTTTGTCTTAATAATGAATATTTTGTTAAAAGTATTTCGGTCTATGATTATCGTGGAGACGTTTTTAATATTTCCCGGGATGACGAAGGTAAATTTATAAAAGACGTATATATATCAAAAGTGGTGTTGGATGTATTGCCGGAAACAAGTATCCTGATCAATCAGAATGTATATACACTTGTCCAACCTGTTTTTTCCAATGATGTTCTGGTCGGAAATGTTTCCATTCACCTGAATATGGATTCATTACAACATTTCATGTATGACCGGTACATCGATCAATCTGAAGCATGGCCGACGACAATTTTGGGACTGAACAATTATATTACTTTCCCGGTTGAAAATAATTGGTCATTATCCCATATGGACAGGATCATCGATGGGATGAGGGAAGATAAAAATGGTTGGATAACAGGAGAAATTGAAGGGACCGGTTTTTCAGGAAAAGTAATGTCATATTATCAGACACTGCCCTATTATGGCCATTTTTTTGGCGTGGTACTCAGCTGTAATATTTCTAAAATCACTTATGCGTCATTGACTTCCTTTCTGGTTATTTCTGTTTTACTTTTATTTTTAACGGTTACGCTTATTTCCGTTTTATCCCGGATTTTCCATGCCCATGAAAAAGAAAAGGACGAAAAAGACAGGATCATAACATTGTTACAGACAGCATATCAAAGTGTACCTGTTGGGCTAATTGTCAGTAAACAGAATAGATTCATTCTGACCAATCAATTTACATATGACATGCTATCTGATTATATAGGTCCGAATGATATAGGAAGATCTATGGATGAGTTAATGCTGCCATCCGGTTTTTTCGAAAGAGAAAGATTCCAAAAGTGGGACTTGTATTCTTTTGAAAAGAATGGTAACGAAGTGCATATCTGCAAAGATCAGATTGAGATCAATGTCAATAACACTAAATATATCATAGATGTATTTTGGGAAGTCACGGAAATTGAGAAAAACAGGAGAGAAGCCATACGTTCCGAAATCGCTAAATCTGAATTATTGAGTCGCATCAGTAATGATTTTAAAAGACCTATCGATAGGATTAAAGATGCTGTAGTCTTGTTAACTCAAAGATATCCGAAAGAATCAACTATTTCCTATATTGCAAATTCTGTTAATTCCCTGTCGGAGATAATTGTCGATGTACAGGATTTTGCTGATATCGAAGCGGGAAATATCCAACTTGAGGAAGTGCCATTCGATATAAGTGACGAAATTGAAAAGATAGTAGGTGAATTCCATCATGAAGCACAATATAAAAGTATTACGTTACAGACCCAGATCGCCTCATCAGCCGTTCGAAAAGTAATAGGAGATCCTCATCGGTTCAGGCAGATTCTGGGTCACTTATTGAGTAATGCAGTTAAGTTTACGGAAAGTGGGGAAGTGCGTATTTCTGTAGAGACAACCCGCCTTGTGGATAGAAAAGTATTGATAAAATGTTCAGTAGAAGATACCGGTCGGGGAATGACCAAAAAGCAACTTAAAAATTTATTTTCTATTGATCTTCGTGATAAAAAAGACGGAGAGTCTATCGGATTAGGCACTATCATCGTAAAAAAACTGGTTACGATTATGAGGGGTACCATACGTGTGGCCAGCCCTTCTCCGATTGCTTCACGCCCTGAAGCCCCGGGAACTCAGGTGCTGTTTACCATTCAGTGTTATCTGGAACAGGATTATGATAAGCAACTTGATTATTCTTCCATTGCTTCTCCTGAAAATTTGAATGTGCTTATCATAACATCTGATAGACAGAGTATTCAATACCAGGTCAATTATCTGAAAAGGAAAAAAATAAATCTGGATATTTTTATTTATAATACTGAAACAAGTCCTTTGTTGATCAATAAGTTAATTATAGATAAAAACAGATACCAAATAGTAATTATTGAAGCGTCCGATAGTAAAAAGAGTTTCTCCATAGCAAAGAAAATTTTTGAGAATGATCTTACAAAAAACTGTTTATATGTTTTAGTTGACACATATGAACAGCAGGGAAGTTATCTTAAAGCAAAATCATTACAAATAGACTATTATTTCGGTAAAAATGAAGAATTGAACGGATTTGAGAAGGTTTTGAAGGCTAATTTTCCGAAATTACTTCATTTACAGGATGAAGAGGATGAGTTAAGAAATGATATCCGGATACTGGTTGCTGAAAATAACTCGTTAAGTCAGACTGTAGCAAATATTGTGTTCCGAAAATTGGGATATAATGTTGATTTTGCAAAAAATGTACAGGAATTGGAGGCCTTTTTAAATGGGAATATCTATGATATTATTTTTGTTGATTTGAAATTTCCTCCGACAAACGGGTTCGACTTGGCCGATAAATTACGCAGTGAAGGCTATAAGTTCCCTATTGTTGCCATGACTTCAACGTTGACAAAGGATAACATCAAAGACATTGCGGATCATGGGATGGATGGATATATCCAAAAACCTATCGATGTACAGAACATCAGGCAAGTGTTATACAAATGGACCTCATAGGTCGGAATTATAAAAGTAAAGATGATAGACACACATACACATTTATACGACGAACAGTTTGATGCGGACCGTGAAACTGTAATTAACCGCGCCATCGATGAAGGAGTCGGTTATATGTTGCTACCCAATGTCGATCTCCAGACAGTCCGGCCCATGTTTGATTTGTGCCGCCGTTTTCCCGCAAACTGTTTTTCAATGGTCGGTATCCATCCTACATCTATAGGTCCGGACTTTGAACAAGACATTGATAAAATGTCCGGTTATCTGGATGATGAAAGTGTAGTGGCCGTGGGTGAGATAGGAATTGACCTGTATTGGGATAAACAGTATGCCGCGCAACAGGCAGAAGCCTTCCGAATTCAGGTCGGGTGGGCAAAAAAACGGAACCTGCCACTTTCCATTCATTGCCGTAAATCCTACAACGAAATCATCTCCATTCTGAAAAAAGAACAGGACGGATCTTTAAACGGTGTTTTTCATTGTTTTCCTGGAAACGAACGACAGGCTGATGAAGTGGTTGATCTCGGTTTCTCCCTGGGAATAGGTGGTGTGGTAACCTATAAGAATGCCGGAATGGCCAAAGTCGTACAACATGTCGATATTGACCATATTCTTACCGAAACCGATGCCCCTTATCTGCCGCCGGTACCATACAGGGGAAAACGAAATGAAAGTGCTTATATATCCGGGATAGTAAAAATGATTGCGCAATTAAAAAATATGTCATTTGAAGAGGTCGCTGCTGCCACACATCGTAATGCAGCAAGTATTTTTCCGGGAATCAACAGATGATAAATCAGGGAATATTGACAGAAGTGTTATCTTTTGGATTCTAGATACTTATGATATTGGAAGTGTTTTTTTGATTTCCTTTTCGAGAAAAAAATAACAATAACTTTGTAATAAAGTTATGATATTTAACAATTATTTGTAATTTGGCACTCTGAAATAAACCAATAATTATTTATGATACATCTGGATAAAAATTGGTGATAATTCAGAACGGAGAGGTGGCCGAGTGGTCGAAGGCGCACGCCTGGAAAGTGTGTGTACCTCAAAAGGGTACCAAGGGTTCGAATCCCTTTCTCTCCGCTAATTATTAGTTAAATTAAACCAAATTCGTTATAACCTAAATTGAATTTAAACCATGAAAAAATTAGTCTCATTTATCGTTGTTTGTGGGATGTTCCTTGTAAATGCATCCAGCTTGTTGGCACAAGAAGCAGCCGCATCAGGAGGTGGACTTTCGGAATTACATAATGTTCTGAAAGAAAAGTTTGTAGAAGGTGGTGTGACCTGGATGACTCCGATACTTATTGTATTGATACTGGGTTTGGCTATTGCCATCGAAAGGATCATTTACCTGAACCTGGCTACGACAAACACTGATAAATTGTTGAAAAGTGTGGAAGAAGCTTTGGAAACAGGCGGAGTTGAAGCAGCAAAAGAAGTTTGCCGTAATACAAGGGGTCCTGTAGCAAGCATTTTTTACCAGGGTTTGGAACGCTATGATGAAGGTGTGGATATGGTCGAAAAATCGATTGTATCTTATGGTGGTGTACAAATGGGTAAGCTGGAAAACGGTATGGTCTGGCTCCAGTTATTCATCGCGTTGTCTCCGTCATTAGGGTTCTTGGGAACAGTTATCGGGATGATCCAGGCATTCGACGATATCGCAGTTGCCGGTGATATTTCCCCGACTATTGTGGCTGATGGTATGAAAGTGGCCTTGTTAACTACCGTATTCGGTTTGATCGTAGCCATGATCCTTCAGGTATTCTATAACTATCTGCTTAGTAAGATCAGCAGTTTGGTGAATTCCATGGAAGATTCTTCCATTTCAATCATGGATATTTTGGTGAAATACAATGCTAAAAATTAATAATAGTTATGAGTGATTTTATTGTATCATTTGTTATTCCTTTGGCATATATTGCATTGGGAGTAGCTGCACTCGCAGCTATTGCATTCCCGGCGATTTATATGTTTCAGGATTTGAAAAAGGCAAGAACAGCGCTGATCGGCGTTTTGGCTATGGTCGTATTGTTCCTCGTTTGTTATGCAATTGCAGATGGAACCGCTAACGATAAAGCTACAGCCGGGGAGATGAAAATGATTGAAGCAAGTCTGTACACATTTTATGTGATGTTGCTTGTATCAATTGGGGCCATCATTTATGCATCTGTGTCTCGTTATTTTAAATAGAATTATATGGCAAATTTAAAGAAAACGCCTGGGATCAACGGGTCTTCTATGGCTGATATTTCTTTCATCCTGTTGATCTTCTTCCTGATGGTAACCACCATGGGAACGGATTTTGGATTGATCAGACAGTTGCCACCCATGACGGATCAAAAAAATGAAGATGAAATCAATAAACGGAACGTCTTTGTTGTTTCTGTAAACGCCAATGATAATTTGTTGGTAAAGGACCAGTATACTCAGGTTACCGAATTGCGTGAAATGGCAAAGGATTTCTTTAATGTTAACAATACCGGGGATGGTTATCCGGAAAAAATCCAGAAAGAGGTACCGTTATTGGGTACGGTAACTGTAAATAAAACAGCTGTTGTTTCATTACAGAATGACCGGGCTACATCTTATAAGATCTATATCCAGGTACAGAATGAATTGGCCGGTGCCATTCATGAATTGCGTAATGAATATAGTTTACAGAAATTCGGAAAGGAATTTGATGAATGTACTCAGGAAGAGCAGGATGCCATTTCTAAGAATGTGTATCCGATGGCTATTTCCGAGGCTGAACCTAAGGATGTTGGGGGCAAAAAAAAGTGAATTAAAAATACCAAGTTATGGCAAAATTTAAAAAAGATGTAGTAACCGAAACACCTGAAATCTCAACAACATCATTGCCGGATATTATCTTTATGCTGATCTTTTTCTTCATGGTGACCACTAGTATGCGTGAATCTACCATTATGGTGGAACAACGATTGCCTCATGCATCAGAAGTGAAAAAATTGGATAACAAATCATTGATCAGTTATGTCAATATGGGAGCGCCATTAAAGGCTTATCAGAATTTATTTGGTACCAATACCCGTATACAATTGAATGATAAGTTTGCTGGTGTGGATGACATTCAGGATTTTATTGCAAGTGAACGTGCGCAAAGAAGTGAAAATGACCAAAAACTAATGACCACTGCATTAAGGGTGGATGAAAAAGTAAAAATGGGTTTGGTCACGGATGTCAAACAAGCGCTTAGACGTGTCGGTGCTTTGAAAATCAGTTATCTGACAGTGAAAGGAAATCCGTTTTAATGATATTTAACGTATGATAAGAAAGCCATTGTACAACACGTTCAATGGCTTTCTTTTTTATGGGAAAAACATTAATTTTGCGGATAAAATAAATCAATTTAATATTATCGATAGATGGCGTCAGAAGATGTTTTTAAAAAGATCATAGCACATTGCAAAGAATATGGTTTTATTTTCCCATCCAGTGAAATATACGACGGGTTGGGAGCTGTATATGATTACGGACAGACAGGGGTGGAATTGAAAAATAATATCAAGAAATACTGGTGGGATTCAATGGTATTGCTCCATGATAACGTAGTCGGTATTGACTCTGCCATCTTCATGCATCCGACCATCTGGAAAGCTTCCGGTCATGTGGATGCTTTCAATGATCCACTCATCGATAATAAGGATTCTAAAAAGCGGTACCGTGCGGATGTGTTGCTAGAGGAACATATTCAAAAGATTGAAGATAAAATCCAAAAGGAAATCGATAAAGCAGCCAAACGGTTCGGAGATTCATTTGATGAAGCCATGTTCAGGCAAACCAATCAACGTATACTGGATTACCAGAAACAGGCAGACCAGGTCCGTGACCGGATGAATGCGGCATTGAACAGCGAAGATCTTCAGGAACTGAAGCAAATCATTATTGATTGTGAAATTGTAGATCCGATTTCCGGGACA
>JAISOY010000138.1 GCA_031275285.1 Bacteroidales bacterium
CTTGCTAATGAGTCAAAAGTGGGTAAAACGGTCATTAATAGCGGAATTTCCCGCTTGTCTAGCCCTTCTGTTGACTATGCTTATTCTGTTAGTAAGGTATTGAATATTAGTATTGAGGAACTTGTAGACGGTAAGGCAGGGGAGCAGTACCTTAGGGAGTACGTCCGGGAGAAGCGCTGGCAGTTCTCTCCGCCGGAAAGGATAGCGGAAATCGTGGAGGCAGCCGGCAGGCTTTCTGATGAGCAGCTTGAATATGTCATGGGGCTTATAAAAACCATGCTGGACAAAAAGGAGGCTTCCGGTGTACCGCCGGAAATGAAATCCAGAGACAAGGCTGGCTGAGCCGGTTATCGTGGAGTTTTATACTTATAGAAAGGGGAGATAGTTATGAATATACCTGCCAAATTTGCCAAGAGAATTAATGAAAATCTCAAAAAATATCAGGGTATTATTGCCCAGATCAAGAAGAAAGACGCGAATGAATCTGATACTGTTACCGTGATAACTGATATACTACAGGATATTTTTGGTTATGATAAATACTCCGATATAACATCGGAATATGCCATTAAAGGAACCTATTGTGATCTGGCAATTCTCGATGTTCACAAGAAAATCGGGTTTCTTATTGAGGTTAAGGCTATTTCTGTTGCCTTGAATGACAATCATATAAAACAGGCTTTGGATTACGGCGCTAACGCCGGTGTAAATTGGGTGCTGTTGACCAATGCCGAAACATGGATGCTTTACAAAATCAAATTCGGGAAACCGATTGACAAAGAACTTGTATCAGAATTCGATCTGTTAACAATCAATCCGAAATCAGATAAGGAACTTGAAGCGCTTTTTGTGATTAGCAAGGATGGGCAGGACAAGTCTATCATAGAGGATTTCTATTTAAGCATCCAGGTGAAAAACAAATTCATTATTGGATGTTTATTGAATAGCGAAGAAGTTTATTCATTAATTCGCCGGACAATGAAAAAGCTGTTTGCTGATGTAAAAATCAGCGAGCAGGAAATTGCTGACATCATGGTAAACGATATTATAAAAAGAGAAATAATAGATTCCGAGGAATCAAAAAAGGCCAAAAAGGATATTGATAAAATATATAAAAAATTGGAACGGGCAAAAGAAAGAAGCAGCTTGACATCTGGCGATAGTAATGTTCCCAAACAAGAAGAAAAGGTGGATGCTCCCCCGGTTCAGGAAAATTCCGGTGTAGAGGGTGTAGAGAATGATGATATTATTGCTTCATCGGCAATAACAGAAACAAATTAAAGAATAATTACAGGAGAATAGTATGGCAGCAAAATTTGAAATTTTTGTAGATCGGAAAAAGCAATACCGGTTTCGTCTCAAGGCACCCAATGGAGAAATCATTGCCGTAGGGGAGGCGTATGAAACTAAAGCGGCATGTCTTAAAGGCATCAAATCAATCCAGAAAAATGCCCCTGTTGCTGAGATTATCGGGCCTGATGAAACGGGAAAAAAGGCATCCAAGACAGTGGACAAATAAACGGCCACCGCCTAAAGGCGATGGTTTTAAACCTGGCACATGGAAAATAAAGTTTCCGGGGGGTGTAACTATGAAATATATTTGTTTACCGTTTTTATTAGTAATCCCTTTAGTTTTAGCAGGTTGTCCAACATCAGTAGATTCATCGAACGATAATGAAAATACGGTAACTACACCAACAGCACCCCCGGAATCTAATCCGGAATCTAATATAATAATCGGTAAATCGTGGACAAAAAATGAAAGCGATGGATACGGTACTATTGCAGCAGGGAAAATAAAACCCGATGAAGCAACTGTATTTATTGATGGTTTTATTTCTGTCGCTGGCAGTAGGAGTAATGGGATATATTATAGTCCTGATGGTAAAAATTGGACAAAATTATATAAACGAGAATTGCGATCTTCAAAGTGGGCAACCACAGATAATATAAAAGACGGTGAAAGGTATACTGGTTTTCGATTTACACATGATTCTAAAATTATCGTTGTTACGGATGGCGTTGAAAGTGAACCAATTGATGCTGTAATTAGCGATAATTTTATAGAAGTCAATATTGACGGTGTAAGGTCAGGAGCTTATTATTCTTTTGGACATAACTCCCTTTCTTTGACACGCTATACCACCGGCTGGTTATATACAGGTACTTTTTTTTCCAACAGTACATATTATCAAGTAGAATTTCCATTCTATGAAGCCAATTCAGTAGCTTTCGGCAAAGTAGATGGTGTGGATGGATGGCTGATTGGAACAGACATCCGTGGCGGTATATATGAAAACAACTATACGGGTTTAATTAATATGGCGTGGAGCCCCGATGGTATAAACTGGGCAGCAATACCCTCTAACTCCATAACAGATGTACAAACATGCTATGATCCGCATTTTCGCTCAATTATCTATGGATCAGTGAATGGTACTGGAATGTGGGTGGCATTAGCCACAGGTACCTATTTTCCTGATGACACCTGGGGAGACTCTCTTTTATTGACCAGTCCTGACGGAAAAACATGGAATAAGGCTGATGTGTTTGAAGAGCCGCCTGGCCGACCTTATCGATTTCACGATATAGGGACATCTATTTCTTACGGTAATGTCAACGGCGTTGATACCTTTGTTGCGGCTTTTAGTAATGGTATGATCGCTACAAGTATTGATGGTACTACATGGAATACTTCTAGTAGTGCGTATAATGCTTTTATTATCCCCCATAAGGATAACAAAAGCGCAGACATACTTGATGTTGCATTTGGAAAAATTGCTGATGTAGACGGTTTTATCGCAGTTGGGAGTAACGGAAAAATCGTAAAATGTATTAACGGTCTGGATTGGGAAGAAATACCGCAAACAACTTTTGGGGATAAAAACATAGGATCTATAGCCTATGGGATTACTAAAGGAAAGCCGCACTGGATTGCTTATAGTATGTATGGAACAATAGGTTTGAGTAGTGATGGTTTAACTTGGATACAAGCAGATGAAAATAATATTTATAGTGGATCTGCTGATATTTGTTTTGGTAAAGCAAACGGATCTGATTTTTTCCTGATGAGTACAGTTTACGGCATCTGGTGGAGTAGCAATTAAAGAGTAGTCCAAGTGGATAGAGAAGGCAAAGAAAAAGCTTGAACAGGGATAGGGAAAACATACCATGTTCACAGAAGCCGACCTTGATCGTATACTCGACGAAATAACCAAAATACAGGAGTGCCGTAGCTCCGGGCCTGTTGACGTGGACAAACTGGTTGAAGAGGCCCTCATGCCGGATGAAGACGTACAGGACAAAGAAGACAA
>JAISOY010000139.1 GCA_031275285.1 Bacteroidales bacterium
AGGATGTATGATCCATTGGTGGGGAGGTTCCTTAGTCCGGATCCTTTTGTACAGGATCCTGAATTCTCACAGAGCTTTAACCGGTATAGTTATTGTTTGAATAATCCGTTGATATATACTGACCCCAGTGGGGAATTCTTCTGGTTAATAGCGACTGCAGCTGCTTACACTTTATTTTTCACGGATGTTGGATACGATATACAAAAATTTATTTCTCCCATTGCAGTAAAGTTTGAGGTACATCCTTTCGCAAGTGACGAGCGTTTTTTTGGTGCAAAAACTTCTGTTGGGATTCCCCAGATTTCATCTGTTGCATACAGATGGGAATGGAGTGCAAATTATTACACAAGGTTTTACGATACCGGATGGAAAGGCTGGGAAACTACAAAAGGGGAGGAATTTAGTCTTTTAAACGGACTTTATTCGGCATCCTATACTGATTATACCATGCATAGAATGGAAGATTTTAACCAGACTGTTCTTCGTTTAAAGTGGGGAGGACCCGGACTTAATGCAAGTTATTATAATGACTACATTCATCATGATAAGTTTAAGTTTTTCCGGAAGTTAACACCTAACCGCATCATCACAAAAGGCGATGATAAGCAAGATCGCTGGAGAACAGCGGCTACTCATATTCAGGTTGGACCTTTATCGTGGGGGATGAAAGTCATTACCGGTGATCCTGGGCCTGATGGCTATCGAGAAACATATGAGGATGAAAATGGGCAAAAATATTACAAATCATGGGGAGATTATGATCCTGGTAAATACAGTCACGGCATACAATATTTTGGTATTGGACCTCTCAGAATAGGCCACAACTCAGAGGGAGATCGAAATCATTTCCAAAATAAAATAGGACACAAACCCAATAATATTCCATTTTTTCCAAAAGTACCAAGAAAACCACGTTGGTACTGGTTTTGGTAATCAAAAAAATAAATAAGAAACATAGAATATCATGAATACAATAAAAATACTTGCAATGCTAAGCCTTTATTCCATACTTACCTCATCTAGTTGTAACAAAGAAAGAAATGAAAGTTCAGACGACAAGTTAACGCTGGAAAGGGCTGACTATAATGGCAATGAATTGAGGATTAATGGATATTATTATAAAAAGGATTCAAAACATCCTCAGATTTCTGTTTTTTTCTTATACAAAAACGGTCTGATTCTATATGGAAGTGCATTTGATATAGATTATACAAATGAAATGGAAGAAAGATATAGAAATGGTAATTATGGTAATAATTCAGAAAAATATTACTGGGGTGTATTTCAAATAGAGGGTAATAAAATCAAATACGAAAAATGGGTCCCGAGTGAAGGTCCTTTTTCGGCTTTCACTTATGAAGGTGTAATATTAAATGATACTACCTTTGTAATCAATAAAAGTTACAGGATGGAAAATGGTCAAAAAACAAAAATAAGTGAACTTGATTGGGAATATCACTTCAAGCAATTTTCGCCTAAGCCAGATAGTACCAATAGGTTTATACCGTAACTGTAATCATATGGATAAAATAAAAATGCTTATGTTATTAAGTCTCGTCCTGAAATAGCGTTACAAAAAAAATAGTTCTTTGATTTTATAGAATTTTATTGGCGGTCATATATGTGAAACAAAGCGGACAAAACGATCAATTATATTATGCGCATACCGACCACTTAGGTAGTATTGTACAACTGACGGACAATAATGGCAACGCTGTTTTTAATGCTTCCTATGATGCATGGGGACAACAGGAAGTAACCACCAATACCATCGGGTTCTCTCGCGGTTACACAGGTCATGAGCACCTACCGGAGTTCGGGTTGATCAACATGAATGGAAGGATGTATGATCCATTGGTGGGAAGGTTCCTTAGTCCGGATCCTTTTGTACAGGCGCCGGAGTATTCGCAAAACTTTAATAGATACAGCTATTGCTTGAATAATCCGTTGATATATACCGACCCGAGTGGATATTGGTTTGGGTTGGATGATTTATTTGTTGCTGTATCTGGTTTCGTTTTCAACTATGTAAGTTACGGGCTAAGCACCGGCAATTGGGGTGGAAAAGCACTGGCTGCCGGTGGAATTGGCGCTGTAACATCCTGGCTCGGTTATAATCTTTTTATAAGACCTGACCTTATAGCTAATCCTAACAACATGCCCAATCCTAATTTTGCTACTTTTAAGCATTATATGAATCTATTCAATAGTGACGCGACACAACAATATTTATGGCAAACCGGTTCTTCCACATTGATAAATTCTTATACAAATAGAGAAAAACTTACTGAAGCCGATAAAAACAGTTGGAGTGCTGTATGGACTATAAGTGCATATGGTTTGGCAGGCTCATTAACTCAAGGGGCGGATATTGACCCCTCAAAAGTAAATGTGTCTCGAAGATTAAGACAGTGGGGAGGGATTGTTTTAACGAACAATATTTCAAACAATATGAATGATGATGGGATATTTGAGCTAAACTCACTTCATGTGGGTATTTTGGGATACAATTTCAAAAATAATGATCTTTACTCTGTTTTCAGTAAGGGACTTAATGGAAGTCAACGCTTTGATATGGCGTTTGAAACACTTTTAGGAGCAACTATGATTAATAAAAATATCCATTATCATGGTTTGGAAACTTCAAGATGTAACAAAGGAATATCCGGTTTAAGAAAGTCGCCTGTTTCTAAATTTATGATTCCACTATCAAAAATAGGAGAATATTCAAGAAAAGTTTATCTGATGGGTGATAAGTATATGTTTTTGTACAATGGAAAAACATTATTTCAATATTGGTATGAAAACCATTACGAAAACGGATTACCTAAATTTTGATTTTAAATTTATGAGATTATGATGCGAGTAATAATGATTGTTGTATGTATATTTTTCATACAAGGATGTTCATTCCGATACCCTGATTTAGTTATCAATAATATTATCCAAGAATTAAAAAAGAGTGAAAATTCCGTAGAACAGGATACAGCAAATATTGAAAACAAGCATAACAGAGTTTTTATAGATACCCGTGATGGCAGGAGTTATCGGATTGTCAAAATTGGCAACCAAATGTGGATGGCTCAAAATTTAGCATATAAGCCTAAAAAGGGGAAGTATTGGTGCTATATTAATGATGAGATATATATATCGGAATTTGGTTATGTTTACAGATGGAAAACGGCAATGGAAAAAGATATATGTCCATGTGGTTGGCGACTGCCATCACCAAAAGATTATGAAATTCTTTTGGATAATTTTGGAGGTATGGGACTTGAAGCTCATGAAAGATTAATAATAACCGGTGACTCTGGCTTTAATGGTGTAGGTTCATATGGTCGTGGAGGCGCAGTTTGGATTTACACGGCTTATTTATGGACAACCGAAAAAGGTATTGCTTTTACTTTTGGAGATAAAAGACCCGACCGGGAAAATTTTGCCAAAATTGTATATTCTTTATCAAGTGGTGGATTACCTGTACGATGTATTAAGGATGAGTAAATTATTAGGATATTTGTTTACATATTGAGTAAGGTAATGCATTTGCATAATTATTTTGGTCGGCAACATTGGAATATCATACAAAAAAAGAACAAAGCTGCTATGAAAACCGTTATCTTTGCGGGAGATTACGAAAAAATCACAGAAAATGGGATAACGAAGCAGTTATATTATATCTCGGGTGGTGACGGGCTGGCGGCCATATATGTGAAACAAAGCGGGCAAAGCGACCAGATCTATTATACGCATACCGATCACTTAGGTAGTATTGTACAACTGACGGACAATAATGGCAACGCTGTTTTTAATGCTTCCTATGATGCATGGGGAAAACAGGAAGTAACCACCAATACCATCGGGTTCTCTCGAGGTTACACAGGTCATGAGCACCTACCGGAGTTCGGACTGATCAACATGACCCGACCGAAGGGAGAGCATGGAGCGCATAGCGGAATAACATCCGGCAGGATGTATGATCCATTGGTAGGGAGGTTCCTTAGCCCGGATCCTTTTGTACAGGCACCGGAGTATTCGCAGAGCTTTAACCGGTATTTCTATTGCTTGAATAACCCGCTGATATTTACAGATCCGAGCGGAGAGTTTATTTTTACGGCATTATTGTCTGGTATAGGTATTCCAAGTATTTTTAGTGCAGCAAAAAAAGATGGACAACATTATAAATTTTGGACAGAAAGAAGAGCAAACAAAAGGGCTTCAATATATTTTAACAAATATCATGGTGTTAATTGGAGTTATCCAAACTATCCATTATAGTTAAAAAATAGATTATGAAAAAAGTAAATATATATATACCCATATTGTTACTATTGACAATGCTCAGATGTAATTCCTCTATGGATATTGAGACTTTTATATATGTTGATAATCATTCTGACATTTCAACATTACTTTATTTTCCTCTGATAGGAATGGAAGGAGGTATTTATCCTGATACTACTATTGGATTTGAGAAGAAAAATGTAGGATATCCAACTAAACCTGGGAAAAGAGCTTATGCGGGAATATCAAACATAAGTTTAGAAGACTGGATTTTAACTTTTCCTAAAGACACAGTTTCTATATATATCTTTTCTCAAGATATAGTAGACAAATATGATTGGTCAGAAATTCAATCGAATTATAAAATATTGCAACGTTATGATTTGAGTATAAAAGATTTTGAGAAACTTTCTGACACAAAGAGCGGTGTTCCAATTATTACTTATCCGCCAACAAAAGAAATGAAGGATATGAAGATGTGGC
Source organism: Bacteroidales bacterium (assembly GCA_031275285.1). Classification (NCBI taxonomy): domain Bacteria; kingdom Pseudomonadati; phylum Bacteroidota; class Bacteroidia; order Bacteroidales; species Bacteroidales bacterium. The sequence continues at coordinate 4,765 of JAISOY010000139.1, forward strand.
CGTCGTATGAAAATAAATGAGGTGTTTCTCTTCGTCCCTGTTCAGTTATATTATGCGCACACCGATCACTTAGGCAGCATTGTACAACTGACGGACAATAATGGCAATGCTGTTTTTAATGCTTCCTATGATGCATGGGGATATCAATCTGTGACCACCAATACCATCGGGTACTCTCAAGGTTACACAGGTCATGAGCACCTACCGGAATTCGGGTTGATCAATATGACCCGACCGGAGGGAGAGCATGGAGCGCATAGCGGAATAACACCCGGCAGGATGTATGATCCGTTGGTAGACCGTTTTAAGTCCTGGCTCCTATATACAAAATCAGCTGGCACTCATTTTCCTGTAAGAATAAACACCATAAGTATCATTCTCATTACTATATGGATCACTGCAGAAAGTAAATTGATCAACAATCAATAAATTATGGTATTTTTGCAGCTTTAAACTATGATAAGCTATAATACCATGGAAAATCAAGAAAAGAAAGATATACGCCTGAAATCCCTGGATGCGCTCAGGGGTTTTGATATGTTGTTCATTATGGGTTTTGCCGGTTGGATCGTCGCCCTCTGCAACCTTTTCCCCGATTCCGCCGTCATGAACTGGCTGTCGGGACAGATGGAACACGTTGACTGGAACGGATTAAAACACCATGACACCATATTTCCCCTGTTCCTGTTCATCGCAGGTATTTCTTTTCCGTTTTCGTATGCCAAACAAAAAAGCAAAGGCAGGACAAAGAAGGAAATATACCTGAAGATTGTGAAGCGCGGGGTAGTACTTGTTTTGTTAGGCCTGGTATATAACGGTATTTTCAAACTTGATTTCGAAAACATGCGCTATGCAAGTGTTTTGGGCCGTATAGGCCTGGCATGGATGTTTGCCGCCCTGTTGTATGTTACTTTCAAGACAAAAATCAATATCGCCATATCTGTTGTTATCCTTGTCGGTTACTGGTTATTGATGTGGCTTGTCCCGGGAGGATCCGATCCTTATTCGCTGGAAAACAATCTGGTGGGAGCTATTGACCGCATCCTGTTACCCGGCCGGCTACTGACCAACGGGATCTTCGATCCGGAAGGTTTGTTCAGTACGCTTCCGGCGATTGTAACTGCATTGATGGGCATGTTTACCGGACAATTGATCAAACTTCCGAAAGAGCAATGTACGGAAAATAAAAAAGTCATATACCTGCTGGGTGCAGCTCTTGTCCTGGGTATTATCGGATGGCTATGGAATTTCACCTTCCCGGTCAACAAAAAACTATGGACCAGTTCATTTGTTTGCGTACTTGCCGCCTATTCCCTGATCAATTTTGCGATCTTCTACTATATCATCGATGTAAAGGGTCATACCCGCTGGTCGTTTTTCTTCCGGGTAATAGGCCTTAACTCTATCACCATTTATCTGGCGCAATCGATCATCAACTTCAGGCAAATATCTAACTTTTTCCTGAGGGGCGTGGTCTCCCTGTGTCCTGAAAATATAGGCAACCTGATCAATGCTACCGGATATGTAATGGCCTGCTGGCTCTTCTTGTATTTCCTGTATAAAAAGAATGTTTTCCTGAAGGTATAACAACATTTTACCACAAACGTATTTGTATTCCAACATCAGTAACACAACGTGAATAAAAAAATAGCAGTCGGTTTATCCGGTGGTGTCGATTCGAGTGTGGCGGCATGGCTGTTGAAACAAGAAGGCCATGATTTGACCGGTTTGTTTATGATCAACTGGCATGATACGGAAGGTACATTGTCCGGGGATTGCCCCTGGCACGATGACCTTATTTTCGCGCAGCTGGTAGCACGTAAGTTGGATATCCCCCTCGAAGTGGTGGACCTGAGCGATTCATACCGGCAAAGGGTCGTCGATTATATGTTCGAGGAATACCGTTGTGGGAGGACACCCAATCCGGATGTCCTGTGCAACCGGGAAATTAAATTCGACCTTTTTGCCAAAGCAGCATTTGAGCGGGGTGCCGGATATGTGGCTACCGGTCATTATTGCCGGAAAGAAACCATCACTGTGGACGGGAAAGAGACCTACCGGCTGCTGGCCGGTTCGGATCCGGGCAAGGACCAGAGTTATTTTCTCTGCCAGTTATCCCAGGAGCAACTTTCAACGGCCTTATTTCCTATCGGGCATTTATTGAAACCAGAAGTCCGGAAAATTGCCGAGGAAAACGGACTGGTTACCGCACGCAGAAAGGATTCCCAGGGGATTTGTTTCGTCGGGAAAGTAGACCTGCCTGTTTTTTTGCAGCAGAAATTACAGGCAAAAGAGGGAATAATTGTGGAAATACCTTCGGATTTTCCGGGATTACACCGGGAAATTCAGGAAAATGACCTCCATGAAAAATTAAAGGCCCTTTCTGCACCCTATATATATGATGAATTGGACGGGCGAATCGTGGGAAAACACAGTGGCGCTCATTTCTATACCATCGGACAACGAAAAGGGCTGAATGTCGGTGGCATGAAGGAGCCGCTTTTTGTTATCGGTATCGATGTGGAAAACAACATTGTTTACACTGGTCAGGGTGATTCACATCCAGGGCTGTATCATCAGGCCCTGTTTGTAGAAGCTGACGACATTCATTGGGTACGTCCCGACCTGGTTTTACAGAGCGGAGAGGAACGTCATCTACTGGTTCGCATCCGATACCGGCAACCACTTCAACAAGCGACGCTTTACCGGATGCCTGAAGGACTCTATATTTTCTTTGATGAACCGCAACGTGGAATTACATCCGGACAGTTTGCCGCCTGGTATGATGGTGAAGAACTGATTGGTTCCGGGACTATCTCTTAAAAATAAGAGGAATAAGTTTCCTACAAAAAAGTGGCGCGTGTTATCCGTGAGTGAGAATGTCGCCAAGGATAAACACGCGCCGCGGGGTTATTTAGAATTGAGCAATGTTAGTCGATTCTATCGCTCCCCCTAACCAAGCAACCGGCTTCTGTGTTAGGAAAGATTACTATTGAGTGTTTCTGTTTTGTGTTCCAGTTATGTAGTGTTGCTTGATCCGAATTTGTTTGTAAAAAGATTTGAAAAAAGGAACCATCCAATACGGATAAATATTTATCCGCTAATCCTAAGGAAACTACTCCTTCATTCTTTGGTCCGATTATATGTTTCACTTTTTTCATCTGTATTTTTTGATCTTTGTTTCAATCATTAATTAATGCAAACATAAACGATAAAAAGTAAATATATCATGAAATATAGTCCGATTTTACCCCATATAGCGAACAAATAATCAACACCCTGATAATCAAAAGTATTATCAATAGAAATATAGTTGTTTTTTGGACTACCCTGAATAATACATATTTCAGAGTAATAAATAGGGTGTTGAATCATGTGTATATTACCGATATATCGCTCTACAAGCGCTTTTTACTACATCATCATCGATTAAACCCTGCTATTTTTTTTACACCATTAGTTGTAGCTTATAATATATATAACTGATTTTAAGCAACATAAAAATTTAAAAACCATATTTATATCCGACCGTAAAATAACCGGAGGATGAAAAACCTAAATGACGGTTTTTGTCATGAAACAGGTTATTGAAAAAATCCTTCAGCGAACGTTTGGTTAAAGTGGTGGACCGCAACCATGCTCCACCGGCTCCTATATACAGGGTGGATGATTTCCCGATTTTAAATTCAGGACACAGGAACGATTTCATAATGGTAGAGGCATAGATCATGGATTCGCCGTCAATGCTCATTACAGACGACATACCATCCATTTCCATCGCCACCAGCTTTAACTTTAATTTATCATTGATATTGATTGCTCCGGACACCGCCATGCCACCGGCAATATCCACCTTAACTTCATATTTTCCGGAAAGACGCCAGTTGATGACAGACATGGGCATCACCACCGGTAGTCCGAATGAATTGGTCAGTCCCAGGCCTGCACCCAGATCGAAATTATTCCCTATTTTATACATGAAGATCACACCTCCGTTTACCAATATGCTCTTCCCGGTAATTGCATCATGTGCTGAATAAATACCTCCACCCAAAGTCGCCAGCAGGGACCATTTATCCGATATAGGCCTCATATGGGTGAGATTAATACCCGCATTCAGTATTTTATCCGGATTAAGATCTCTGGCCATGCCGTTATTTCCGAGAATTCCGTATGCTGTGTTAAGTGATGCAGCCCATAAAGTTACCTGACCCAAATCATTTTGCTTTACGGAAAGAGGAATGTGGTATCTCCCTGAAACTTTCAGAAAGTCGCCGGATCCGAAATCTTCACCGTCTTTATTTTTATAAGAAGAACCTGTCATGTATTCGGACTTTACAGTTACCTGTGCCCGGATTTCCACCACTATTACCGATAAAAATAAAATAAAAAAATAAAATGTCCTCATTGTCTTTTATATAAAATTTGAAACAAAGGAACAGTTACGGAAAGCATTACGGAAGGATTTTCCGATGAACTTTATAACCGGGAGGATGAAGTTAAGCACTCAGTGCTATTTATTGTTTCCTTAAGTCACATTGATCAAATGGATTACGCCCAGAAAATATGACATTAATTGTTTTATATTACTTAATGACCGGCCCTTACAGATGAAAAAAGCCATTGTTGATTTTTCTACAATGGCCGGATATATACACCAAACGGAAATCGTTTATCCTACAAAAGGCATTTGGACCGTAAATTCAGTTTTGGTTTTTGATATCCGGATTGTTTTCTGAAACAAAGCATATTGCTTTTGCAGGTTGGCTAACCCAACGCCTCCTTTATCCACCGAACTCCGTAATTGAAGATGGTTGGACACGGTAATCCCGTCATTGGCTATATTGATACGAACAGTCAGGGGTTGCGCAGAGGTAGTTATATTGTGTTTGATTGCATTTTCCACAAGTAATTGCAAGCTGACCGGAATCACCTGTTTATTTAAATCGGCCTTATTATTTATATCTACCAACAATGCATTCTCAAATCGTATGCTTTCCAGAAAAATGTACGATTCCAGAAATGCCAGTTCTTCTTTCAGGGTAACAGTTGTCCGCGCATTGGTTAACAACAGGTAACGATAGACTCCCGACATCTTTTTTGCGAAAAGGTTTGCTTTTTCAGCATCCTCATATACCAATGATGAAAGAACATTCAGGCTGTTGAACAAAAAGTGGGGGTTGATCTGGGCTTTTAATACCTCATACTGGTATTGTATTTTTTCTTTCTCGAAAACAGCGATCTTCTTTTCGGCTTCAATCTGCCGCTGGCTATAAAAGAATACTTCTATCAACAATACAATAATGCTGTTCCACAACAGTAAGGGAAGTGACTGCTTTATCACGCTGTATTCACTTGAAATTTTATCCGGACTAATGACCGATAACATGAAATTGGCAATTATTCCCACCAGTACTGCAAACAGAGCTGTCAGCAGCAAATCGACAGAAACACGGATATAAATCTGATCCTTATTCCTGAGTTTCTTATAGACCATGTTAATGATCAGGAAATCGAATATACCGATAAGGATACAAACAGGCAGATTTACCAGGAAGTGGATAACCTTTGGAGAATGATTACCACTCAGGGAACTGTTCATGTATTGAAATGCGAACAGGAAAACAGCGATGATCGATATAAAGAAAAAAATATTTTTTTTATTTTTCATCTGTACAAAATTGTTTTTAAAGGTCAGATGTAATGTCCGATTTTGTTCATTACGGTGGGTATACCGCTATATTTATGGACATTTCATGTGAATAAAATTTAATTTTTAATGGCCACATGTAATATCCAATTTTGTTCATTACGTTGAGTGAACAGTAATGTTCATGGATATTTCATATGTACAAGAATATACGGATGAAGCATCCAGTGCTATTTATTACTTCCTTAAACTGCATTGATCAAGTCGATTACGCTCAAAAAGGATAACATTCATTGTTTTATATTACTTAAATACCATCGACCCATTTCAGGAAATCGGAAGCCCGCTCCCGGCTCACTAAAATCTCATGGGGACAATCAGGTTGAAAGGTAAGCTTCAAGCGACTGTTAAAATACCTGGATATTTTCCGGATGGAACTGATATTGGCAATACAATTCCTGGAAACACGGAAAAATATTTTATCGTCCAGCTGTTGTTCTACCTGTGTCAGGGTATAATCGATCAAATATCGCTTATTTGAAAATGTATGTAAAAACGTAACCTTATCTTCGCTATACAAAAAAGCGATATCAGTAGTATCGATGTAATGGTAATTATCGCCTGTTTGTGTCAGGAATCGGTTTCTCTTATGATTGCCCATCAATGCCTCTTCCAGTTTTCTATAATCGAAAACAGGTTGCTGCCTGACCGCATGTAATTGTTCAAACTTATCCAAAGCAGCAAGTAAATCGGCTTCTTCAACCGGCTTCAATAGGTAATCAATGCTATTGACTTTAAATGCACGGATAGCATGCTCGTCATAAGCCGTAGTAAATATGACCGGTGTTGATAACGGGACCTGTTCAAAAATTTCAAAACTACTTCCGTCTGCCAACCGGATATCCAATAAAATCAGATCCACTTGGTTCTCTTTAAAAAAACGAATGGCCTGTTCCACCGTTTCCGTCCGTCCGGATAATTGATAATCAGGACGCAGCCTCTCTACCATCCGCTTCATTTCTTCATAAGCGAAGCGTTCGTCTTCTACTATCAGGTATTTTGTCATCAGGTATGTAATTTTATACCTGCAAAAGTACAGATAAAGAGGTGGATAATCAGATATAATCGGATGAACTTTAGAGTTTGCAGGATGAAATGCCTATTTGATACTTCTATCATCATTTGCCAACAGGAAAAACAACCTGGAAAAATCCCGGCCAACTGGTATGTAAAAGACCGGAAATCAGTGAGTATTAAAATAAATCCGTAGAATCAGGGCTACCTTCCCTAATAATTAGGTTTGATAAAGTACTTTTTCTAATTTTGTTGCTTCATAGCAAGCCATCGATAAAAACACGTTTCAAAGGACGAAAAACATGGATATAGCTGGTGTTTTCTACCGGATACGCAATTTATTACTTCACCCCGCTACTGAGTGGGAGGCCATCGCATCGGAAGATGAAGAGAGGACTACCGTATTCAAACGGTTTATTGTCCCGTTATTTTGCCTGATTGTTGTATGTTGCATTGTCGGTTCTTTATTGTTTGCCTCACGGATGTATTTTTCATTCGGCTACGTGGTTCAAAAAGTAGCCGTTTTATTACTTTCATTGTCTACCGGACTGTATATCTCTTCATTCCTGATCAATGAAACCATGTTCCTCCTCACCGGTACCAAAAACCCAAACCAGGTATTTTCACTGTTGGCTTATTCCTCAGGCGTAGTATATCTGGTTATTTCCGTTGTAGAACTTTTTCCGTTTTTCAATGAATTACTGGTACTCTCGCTATATTCCATTTATCTTTACTGGCGCGGAATCCATCATTTACTGAAGATACCGGTAGACAAACAGATCACCTTCATTATCCTTTCATTTGTTGTGATGGTCCTGGTGTATTTGCTGGCTTTTTATTTTTTCGGAAACATCATGAAAGCCATTTTCCTTTGAAGAATGAAAATATTATAAAATAAAATTATGCAGGCATATTTAGACTTATTATCACATGTGGTACAAAATGGTGTCGAAAAATCCGACCGTACGGGTACCGGCACCATCAGTGTTTTTGGTTACCAGATGCGTTTCGACCTGTCACAGGGATTTCCTCTGCTGACCACCAAAAAGTTACACACCAGGTCGATCATTTATGAATTATTATGGTTCCTGCAGGGAAGCACCAATGTCGGTTACCTCAGGGACAATAAGGTAACCATCTGGGATGAATGGGCAGACGAACATGGAGAGTTGGGGCCCATCTACGGCTATCAGTGGCGTTCCTGGCCAACCGCCGACGGGCGGCATATCGACCAGATCAGTGAAGTGGTACGTTCCATACGACATCAGCCTGACTCGCGCCGACACCTTGTATGTGCCTGGAATGTCGGAGACCTCGATAAAATGGCCCTACCCCCCTGCCATGTCCTGTTCCAGTTTTACGTAGCCGACGGGAAACTATCCTGCCAGCTATACCAACGGAGCTGTGATATTTTCCTGGGTGTCCCGTTCAATATCGCATCCTATGCTTTGCTTACCAGCATGATGGCACAAGTAACCGGTTTACAGCCGGGAACATTTATCCATACCCTGGGAGATGCCCATATTTACCTTAATCACATAGAACAGGTAAAATTGCAGCTGACCCGGGAGCCCCGTCCCCTACCCGTCCTGAAACTGAATCCGGATGTCCGATCGATATTCGACTTCTCATTCGATGATTTTTCCATAGAAGGCTATGATCCGCATCCACATATTAAAGGAGCCATTGCCGTCTAACAGAATCAGATAGGTTTTTAGTTAGGTATTCATCGCTTTTTTGATGAAAAACGGTATCATTTTTGCCGAAGAAACATATAATTTTACGAAGAATTTATTAACTGAATTTTAATATACCTCCATGAGTAAAGTAACCGTAGTAGGCGCCGGTAATGTAGGCGCAACCTGTGCAAACGTAATTGCACAAAAAGAATTAGCCAGTGAATTGATCATCCTGGATATCAAAGAAGGTGTTTCCGAAGGAAAAGCTTTGGATATGATGCAGACAGCTGCATTACTGGAATTCGACACCCGTATCAAGGGAGTAACGAATGACTACAGTGCCACCGCGGGTTCGGACGTGGTAGTGATTACTTCAGGTGTACCCCGTAAACCGGGTATGTCACGTGAAGACCTGATCGGCGTGAATGCCGGAATCGTGAAAGATGTTACCCAGAACATCCTGAAACATTCACCTAAGGCTGTTGTGATTGTCATCAGCAACCCGATGGACACCATGACGTACCTGGCGCTGAAATCAAGCGGACTACCGAAGAACCAGCTCATCGGTATGGGCGGTATCCTCGACAGTTCTCGTTTCAAATGCTATCTGAGCCAGGCTTTGAATGCTGCGGCAACAGATGTAGAGGGCACTGTGATCGGCGGACACGGTGATACCACCATGATTCCTTTGAAACGCTTTGCTACCTACAAAGGCATCCCTGTTTCTGATTTACTGGGCAGCGAAGCATTGGATAAAGTAGTAGCCGACACCATGGTAGGCGGAGCTACACTGACCAAATTGCTGGGCACATCGGCATGGTATGCTCCCGGAGCAGCCGGAGCTACATTGGTAGAAGCCATCATCCGCGACCAGAAAAAGGTATTCCCTTGCTGTGTTTCCCTTGACGGTGAATACGGACAAAAAGATATCTGTATCGGTGTACCTGTCCTGGTAGGGAAAAACGGATGGGAAAAAATCATCGATTACAAATTGAACAGTGAAGAACAAGCCCTGTTCAATAAAAGTGCTGATGCAGTCCGCAACATGAACCAGGTATTGGTAGACATGAAACTGGTATAAAACCTTTTTTTAAGAGCATTGATAAAAAATCCCTTCAGAATGATTCTGAAGGGATTTTTTATGTAAGTACTTTTCGTATATATTCGCAAAATAACGAATAACTACCGGACTTCAAATGAAACCTTTCCTTTTATATCTGTCGCAGAAGCAGCCACTACTGCTTCAAACTTTCCCGGTTCCACGACCCATTGCTTTTTAGCATCATCATAAAAACTCAATGCATCTTTAGCAATCGTAAAAATTACTTCCTTTTCTTCGCCTGGTTGCAGGCTGATTTTCCGGAATCCTTTCAATTCTTTTACAGGACGGGGCAATGATGATTTCAGGTCACTGATGTACAGCTGCACCACTTCCTGTCCTTCCCGGTTTCCTGTATTTTTCACTTTGACCCTGAAGGTAAGCGTTTCGTTTTCCGTCATGCTTTTCTTATCGGCTGTGGGTTTGCTATACCCGAAAGTCGTATAGCTCAAACCATGTCCGAACGCAAAAAGAGGTTTTACCTTTTTTTGCCGGTCGGTCCAGCGGTAACCGACAAAGATACTTTCATGATAGGTAACATGGTCCTTTGTACCGGGATATTCACCAAGCGCATGAGCGCTGTTATCCTTTAGATCGACAGGAAATGTAAATGGTAATTTTCCCGACGGATTTACGTCACCGAACAAAACCGAAGCCAGGGCATTGCCTGCCTCCGTACCGTTATACCAGGACTGGACAATAGAAGGGACTTCGTTCACCCAGGGCATGGCTACCGCATTACCTGAAATGATAGTAACCACCAGGTTTTTGTTCGCTTTTACCAATTCACGGATCAACCGGTCCTGTTCATAAGGCAATCCCAGGCCTGAGCGGTCATTTCCTTCACAGTCCTGACCGTTGTTCTTATTCAACCCTCCGACAAAGATCACCATATCCGCATTCCGGGCGACATTCCCTGCTTCGGCGATCAGTTCTCCGACAGAACGGTTATCCGTAAGATCCTGTCCCGTACCCAGTCCATCCTGTGGGCCGGATTTATCACCTACATATCCCCGGGCATAAACAACTTCTACCTGGCTACCTGCCCGTCTCCTGATCCCTTCAAGGGGAGAAACCTCATATTTGGCTTTCAGTGAAGAACTTCCTCCACCTACCGTCATCACCTTTATTGCATTTTCGCCAATAACGGCTATCCTTTTTGTTTTCCCGGGGTCAACGGGAAGCGTATTATTTCTGTTCTGTAGTAGAACAATACCCTCTTCGGCTATTTTCCGTCCGGCCAAAGCATGTTCCTCAGTTCCAAATGAACCAAAGGGACGGTTTACGTCCATATTGGTACGGAATACCATCCGGAGGATGTTCCGCACTTTCTTATCTACTTCTTCTTCCCTGACTTTTCCGGATTTCAGCAATTCAAGGAAGGGCCGGGCCAGAAAGTAATTATCATAGGCATTACTTGCTCCTTCGCTCAACCCGTCGGTCCAGGTACCGAATTCCATATCCAAACCGTTGTAAATGGCTTGTTCAGTGTCGTTAACGCCACCCCAATCGGAAACGACGACACCATCAAATCCCCACTCGTCACGGAGAATATCATTCAACAGGTATTGATTATGGCAGCACCATTGCCCCTTATATTTGTTGTAAGCACCCATGATGGCCCATGCCTTGCCTTCCTGTACTGAGGCCTTGAAAGCCGGTAGATAAATTTCATATAAGGCGCGATCATCCACGTTGACATCTACCGTATGCCGGGCTATTTCCTGATTATTTAGTGCAAAGTGTTTTACACAGGCAGCCACTCCATTTTTCTGTACTTCCTGTATATAAGGCACCACCATACGGGAAGCCAGATAAGGGTCTTCTCCCATATATTCGAAATTCCTTCCGTTCAATGGAGTCCGGTAAATATTAACTCCCGGTCCCAGCAACACATTCTTGTTCCTGTAACGTGCTTCTTCACCGATCACCTTCCCGTAGAGCGCCGACATCTCCGTATTCCAGGTAGCGGCCAGACAGGTAAGAGCAGGAAAAGCGATGCACGAATCGTTGGTCCATCCGGCCTGATCCCATTGGTCCCAGAACACTTCCGCCCGTATTCCATGCGGACCATCCGTCATCCAGTTTTCGGGGATACCCAGACGGGGAACCCCCGGCGAACTGAATTTGGATTGCGCATGACACATGGCTACTTTTTCTTCCAGGGTCATACGCTTCAAGGCATCCTCAATACGTCGTTCAATGGGTTGGTTTGGATCGAGGTATACCGGTTTCTGTTGTGCATACAAAGACAGGGAAAGCATGGTGAGTCCCAGTAATAATATCCTATAGAATTTCATGTTGCATCCATTAAAAATGAGGATGTATCAAAAGATTGATATCTGATACCTTCCGACACATCCTCATGATAAAAATTATTGTTCGGTAACAGTTAAAACGGCACTACTGTTTCCGGCAGAAAGATCCACTGTAAGGACATAAGTAGTCCCTTCTGCTAAGGTCTTACCATCAACAATCCCCAGATTCCCGGAATCTCTTCCGTTCGAACCATTCCCTACAAAGATCAGGCTACTGGTGGTCGTGATATTGTCCGAAGAAAATTCTCCGCCCCATCCTTTCTGATGGAAAAATTTAAAATTGATTTCATCAGTACTGATCGACGTACCGCCTATCACCGTTATCCGGTATTTTTTACCTCCGATGGGCGCCATACAAAGGGCTTTATCGGTATTCCATCCTACTTCGTTATCCGTAACATTAGGTTTACCGATATTGGTTCCTATGATCCAGATGGCACCTGTTCCGTTTTCCTGTAACGAAGCCAGATCGTTACCGCTCATGGCTTCAACGATCAGGTATTTCAGCGTTGCATCGGCAGTAATCCGGTATTTTCCGGAGAATGCATTGAACAGGTAATGGTCATCTTCTGCAATAAAGAAATCAGGATCAATCCACCAGTCAGCAGCAACTCCTGTAAAGGTCACTTCCTGTTCTTCCACCAGTTCTCCTTCAAACGGTCCGGAAGAGAGATCGATATTAATCGGTAACACTTCGACATATGAGAATACTTTGGTCACAAAATTAGCGGTGATCTTATACTTGCCATCAGGTAAACCGAAAGTCAACTCATTATCTGATTTTTTCGTGAATATTCCGCCCAGATCCCATTCATCGATCACAATTCCAGAAACAGGTATTACCTGATTGGTGGTGAAACCTCCCATTGTTGCATATGATTCGTCATCCACAGGTTCCATTGGTTCCCCGTTGAATAAAAACTCAAAGAACGGGCTACCTTCATAATTGAAGGTATTGAAGGTAATACTATAGGTTCCTGGTACGGCATTTTTAAATTTGATGGTATTGGTTACTCCCTGGGTTATGGCTCCGTTGGACCACCCGAAAGTGATCTCATTTCCCCGGTCTCCTACTTTAGGCGCTACAATATACCCTTCCACATCTTTGGGGAAATCCTGTGTTATGGAATATTGGTACAGAGCTGTCCGATCCATCCTTAATTCGGTACCATCTGCCAGATGGAGGGTCAGGTACGGAAAATCAGGACGGGTCAACGGTAATGCAGACTCCTTGGTATCAATGGTAAAATTGATATTTTGCAAAACATACCTGAAGGTGGCCGATGCATTGGGAATATTGGCATAATAGGGAACAAAGATCTTCCCGCTGTAATCTCCTTCGGTTTTGGTACGTATGACTGTTTCCGCCACCATTTCTTCACTAAAGAATATTTGTGCTTTCAAGGTGGAAAGGGGCACTTCGTTATCGGATACATGGGCGGTGAAGGTGATACTGTCCCCGAACATGGCGGCCCCAAGTTCTGTTTTTGGCTCCACTATGGGATTACCTTTTTTTTCGTCATCGTCTTTACAGGAGTTCATCGCTACTACTCCAAAGACAATCAATAAGAAATATTTGAGTTGATTCATAAGATTATTCTTTATTAAGTAAAATCAAACAATTAATGTCATATTTAACAAACGTAATTAACCTGATCAATGCGACTTATGAAAATAACAAATAGCACTGGATGCTTATTATTTTTTCCATAGATATGAAATCACTGACTTTGTGGGTACAGCATACACGAAATGCTGTTTTCCATCACTGATGGTGATCCTCTTTTCTTCCGTAGTATTATTCAGCAATACCAGAGCGTAAGTTCCATCGGTATTTTCAAAAGCAGCATATACAATTCCGTTGGCTGTATACCCTTTGGTGCCAATGCGGACTGCATCGGGTTTTACTACCGAGGAAAGATGCCCGATGATATAATAGTGAGAATTACGGGTAATGGTTTTGTAATCCGAGCTATTGATATCCACGGCCCCGTAACAGGTCTGGCATCCGCCGTCCCGGTTAGGCCCGCGTTCCGAATCCAGCATCAGGTTCCAAACGATAACGCCTTTACACCAGTTATTCACTGTTCCTAATGCCACTTCTTCCATATCTTCCATCAAACGGGTGGAAAGGTTTTTCCCATCGTTCCATGTCCCGATGGAAGTTTCCGTAAACACCAGTTCTTTATCGGGACGCCTGCTCTGAATGACATTCAGTTCATTCCTGTTTCCGCCGTAATTATGGTAGGCAGCTCCGGTTATATATTTTGCCGCATCCGTATCTTCATATATTTTCAACGGATATTGTCCCTGATCGGCATTTTCCGGTTTATTCAGGTCATAATCATAGTTATGATCAAAGACATAGATTTTTGCACCCAGTCCTGCTGCCTGCATTTTCGGACCCAACGCCTGTTTGATGAAATTACGCTGTTCCTGCCACGTCATATATAGGGATGCAGAATTACCCCGGTTCAACGGCTCATTCTGAGGCGTCACGGCATATATCCTGATTCCTTCAGCTTCCATGGCTTGTATCCATTTCACAAAATAGGTGGCATAGTCCTGATAGTAAGCAGGATTCAACTGACCACTTGTCCATGAATTGTATGGTTGCAGATCGTTCAGATTATTTACTTTCATCCACCGGGGGCACGTCCATGGGGAGCCCATAATCCTGATATTGGGATTGATGGCCAGTATTTCCTTCAGGACAGGGATCACATAATTTTTCTCCTCACTCTGTAAGGCAAAATTTTCGATCCCTTCTGTGTCACAACAGGTGTATTCACTCAGTGAAAAATCAGAACAACCTATGGAAATACGGATATAACTCTGCCCCATTCCCTCATCAGGGGAGAAAGTCTCTTTCAAAAACTTTGTCCGGTTTTCCTGACTCATTTTTAAAAGATTGTAGGAAGCAGAGCCGGTAACCGCAGCCCCAAAACCATCCATGGTCTGGTAACGGGTAGCCGGATCCAAAGTGATCGTGGTAGGAGACATGTTCTCTTGTTCACTGAAATCGACACTTTTTTTAGCGAAATCAAACGAACGGTTGTTGGTAGTGATATACATGACTACATCTCCATCGGGCACCCCGGGTGTTCCGTTACCATTATCATTTCCGTTGTCTTTCGCTTTGTTACACCCGCTGCATGCGGAAAATGCGATGATGCAACCAATAAAGAACACTATGTTTTTTACGTTCATGATTCCGTTTTTTTAATAACCAGGATTCTGGTTCAGATTTTCATTCAGGTCCAGTTCATTCTGAGGGATAGGCCAAACCAGTTGATATTCGGCCATAGCTGACCCGTATTGTTTCTGGTGGTCGGTAGTATTACTCATTACAGTAATAAACCTGCCCCTGCGCTTCAGGTCGAACCATCTTTTTCCTTCAAAGGCAAACTCAAAACGATTTTCATTTTCAATGGCCAGACGTAATGCCTCTTTTGTATTGGCTGTTGTGTTACCCAATCTTGCCCTGTTACGAACCAGATTCAACAACCGTTGCGATTCGGATATATTTCCCAGTTCGTTTTCTGCTTCTGCCAATAATAATAATGCTTCTGCATACCGGAATAAAATAACATTATTTTTCTCCTGCGCCCTGTTTTTCCAACACAGCGGATAATTATCCGAAGGCCAATAAAAATCGGTCCAGGCTCCGGTCACATCATAAAACAGGATAGAGGCGTCTCTCCGGACAACATCACCTGCATTGGTGAATGCATCATAAAGATCGTGGCTGGGCGTATTGAATTTTTTCCAATCGGTACCGACCAGCATCTGACTACCCCAGTTGCCCATGGTGGTCCAGCTGTTGAAATCAATTTCAAACAATGATTCTTTACTGTGTTCATTGATAAGGTCCACATTGGGTAGTGTCCCGTTAAACGGTTCTGAAACGGCGAACAGGTCATCGAAATTATCCAGTAAGCCATAACGGGTATCACTGACAACGGCGCTTACGTATCCTTTTACTTTACCCCAGTCGGTATTTTCAAAACCGTCTTTAGTAGCATAGACCTGTGCTAATGTTAAATTAACCACGGCTTTGGTAACTTTGAATTTGAAGGCCGAATAATCGGGAACGTTTGCCAGGGCGTATTCAAGATCCTTCACAATTTGTACATAAATATCTTCGATCGAAGCATTTTCAGGATAGATCAGCGGATATACCTCATCGAGATTATCCAGGTTGATTTCCGGAATATCCTGTACAATCAAGGGAACCGAACCGAATATACGCACCAGGTTGAAATAACAGAGTGCCCTCATAAACGAGGCTTCTCCGACAATTTCATTTTTTCGTGTACTGGTCAGGGCCGGATCCGGTATCTGTGGCACCCAAGCAATGATCTCGTTTATATCGCTAAGGTGGGTATAGACATATCCCCAATCGCGCTTGACAGTCTCATTAGTGGGTTTTATCCTCAACCGGTCTATTTGCAGGGGATCTTCTTTTTCTTCCCCGGCATATGAATTATCCGACTGGCTCTCATTCATGATATACATATCCAGTTGCCAGAACTCAGATTCAAAACGTTTATAGGCACCACTGATCAGCTGTTCAGCCTGGGTAGCCGTAGTATATTTCAATGTATCGTTGTCTCCCGCATCAGGATCCACATAATTATCTTCCGTGATATCTGAATCCGGCTTTTCATCTAAAAAATCATCACATGAAAGCAATGAAAATACCATGATCGACATCATTACAATATGTTTTACTTTAAATTTCATGACTGTACAATATTAAAATGTCAAATTAATACCAAAAATAAAAGTACGGGTCTGCGGATAGGTTCCGACATCAAGTCCCAGTACAGCAGCTCCGCCGCCCGCATTTAATTCGGGATCGTATCCGGAATAATTGGTCAAGGTAAACAAGTTATTGGCTGTAGCATATATACTGATTGCGTTAGCACCTAATTTACTGGTTACTCTTTCTCCGAAATTATAAGCCAATGTAAGGGTTTTCAACCGGAAGTACGAACCATCTTCCACAAAACGGGACGATATGATCGAATTTTCTGAATTTCCGGACCTCGGCATATCAGTCAGCTGTCCGGGTATTCTCCATCTGTCCAGCACTTTGGTTGATTGATTTTTCGAATCTATCATTCCTTCCGTAAACATTTTTGTGGCATTGTAAATATCATTGCCGTAGGTTCCCTGGAAGAAGGCGGTTAATGTAAAGTTCTTCCATGAAAAATTATTGGTGAAACCAAATATAAAATCGGGTTGAGCATCTCCAATGACTACCCGATCGGCCGGATCGTCTGTTCCGGTCCTCCCGTTCGGATTGATGTCTTTGTACATCATATCCCCGGTTTCCGGATCAACACCATCAGCTACATGACCGAAGAAAGCGCCTAACGGTAATCCGGCCCTTACCAGTATCACGTTCTGGTTGTTACCAATGTTACCATCCCTGTACTGCTTGGTCAACCCCAGCTTTTTGACCTCATTCTTATTGAATGACATATTCAATGAGGCATCCCATTTGAATTCACCGGTAAAAATATATCCGGTGATGTTGTATTCAATCCCCTTATTCAGCATTTCGCCGTCATTTCTCATCGGGAATTCCCGACCGATATGTTCGGGTAAATTAATTTCTAACAGCAAATCTTTGGTTTTCTTGTAATAGAGATCAAATTCAGCGACTAAGCGGTTATTGAAAAACGAAAGATCCAATCCGGCATTATATTGCGTGGTCGTTTCCCATTTAAGATCCCTGTTACCATATTTTCCGGGAGTAATACTGGGTCCGTTTCCGGATGCGTCTTCCCTTCCGGTATTATATTTGTTCAGGTAATCATAATTACCTATTCCGTTCTGGTTACCGTTTTGCCCCCAGCTTAACCGTAATTTAGCATCATAAAAAACAGGTTTCAACGGTTCGAAAAAATCTTCATCCGAAAATCTCCAACCGACAGATGCAGAGGGGAAGTAACCCCACCGGTGGTCGGGATGCAGCTTAGACGATCCATCGGCCCTGATGGCTGCTGAAATGTAGTACCGGCTCTTAAAATCGTATTGTACCCTTGCCAGGAAAGAAACCAATGAATAACCTTCCTTATAATTATTGATATCTACAATTTTATTAGCCATATTCAATGTCATGGTTTTGAAAGTAGTTCCTTTGACAAAATCTTCAGCGGACATCCAGGCATTCTCATGCCGGTGTTGCATGAATGTGGCGCCTGCGGTGGCAGAAAAATTATGTACTTTAGAAAAAACCTTCGCATAATTGAGGATGTTCTCACTGGTCCAAGTCAGCCAGGTATCATGTGCATGCTGTCCCCGACCGTTGGCGCTTCTGCCGTAACTTGTCTTTATCGGATCAACAAAAAATTCCCAGTTTTTAGAGGTATAATCTGCCGAAAAACTAGGTTTAAAATGTAAACCTTCGACAATTTTAAAATCCAGCCCCAGGTTGCCCATGAAACGGTATTCTTTATCCAGATCATGGTTACTGGCCTGTGCTATGGGATTTTCCCAACCGGCATTATGCGGATTACCGGCATATTGCCCCGGATTATTTTTATCCCATATTTCCAGGTAAGGAGGAGTATTTAAAACCCCCATGATGACACCACCGTTTTCAACGCCTTCATTATCGGGAGCATTCATTTTGGTACCTCTGTAAAAGCTGACATTTGAATTGATGCTGAACCATTCTTTTACCTTTGCATTAATATTGCTCCGGAATGAAAACCGGTCATAATCGGCAGGAGAAACAATTCCTTTTTCTTTTTGATAACCGGTTGATATATAGTAATCGATGTTGTCCGAACCTCCGGATACAGAGAGCTGGTAATTTTGCTGGGTGCCCGTACCGTAAGTCTTTTTGGCCCAATCTGTGTAATGATCGATCGTATTATCAACGCTTATCCCGATTTCCGACATCAAATCGAAGTATTCCTGTGTATTCAGTGTTTTTATTTTCTTGCTCACATTTGAAAATCCGCCAAATACCGCAACTGCTATCTGAGGTTTCCCTTTTACCCCTTTCTTGGTGGTAATAAGGACAACACCGTTTGCCGCCCTTGCCCCATAAATGGCTGCTGATGAAGCATCTTTCAGGATGGACATACTTTGAATGTCGTTGGGCGAAAGATTCGAAATACTGTTGGTTGGAATACCATCGACTACATATAGGGGGTCATTACCTGCATTGATGGATGTTGCCCCACGAATTCGTACTGATAAATCAGCCCCCGGTTTACCGGATGGCTGTATCACCTGTACCCCGGCTGCCTTTCCCTGTAGTGCCTGCTCTGCAGAAATGATCGGCCTGTCACTCCAATCCTTTGCATTTACAGTCGAAACGGCAGTCGTAATATCTGCTTTTCTTTGGGTACCATAACCAATGACTACCACTTCGTCCAGTTGTATATCCTCTTCTTCCATAGTCACTCTAAGATTTGATGCAGACGTAACTTCTTGTGTATTAAATCCCAGAAAAGAAAAGACGAGGGTGCTGCCTGATGCAACATTAATGGTAAAATTCCCGTCTATATCAGTACTGGTTCCATTTGTAGTGCCTTTTTCAAAGACATTCACTCCGGGAAGAGGTTCATTTTCGGAATCCAACACCTGGCCACCAGCAGTTATTCTCTGCGCAAATAACTCTAATGGCAGGAAGCAGACCAACAAAATAATCATTATTTGTTTCGTCTTTCCAAAAAGAACATTTAACTTGTCTTTTTTCATACGCGTTATTATTAAGTTTAATTAAAGATGTTGATTATAAGCTTGTTTCATTCAAATTTAATGAGGATGTGCCTCCATTTTTTTTTGTACACTCATAAAGTGGACAAGAAATCAATCAAAAAAGAATTAATTTTCTGTATATCTAACAATTAGCTTCATGCCGTATGGGTAAAAAAAGTGGATCAATGGTGAATCCGGGTAAATTCGAATGAGTAAAAAATTAACACAGTTACTGAAAAATAATCTATGGTTTTCCCTACAGGAATGACAAAAGATAGTAGCTACCGGTCATGTTACCGATTGAAGAAAAACAACTATGCCTTCATTTTTTATTTCAATTAAAAAGTAAATTTTCAGTTCATGTGTTCGTCAAAAAATAAGCTACCTGATTTTCATTACATAGTCCTCAAAATCATCCCTGGGAACAATGGCCTTATTTTTCACTTTTGCACGGTAATTATAAATGGTATTTACCGAATACCTCAGGAATTCGGCAATTTGGGAGCTATCATTGATACCCAGGCGTATCAGGGCAAAGATCCTTAGTTCTGTGTTCAACAATTCGCCTTTTTTAGGGATAATGGGGTCATCCGCCTGTAATAACTGATTGATCTTTTTGATAAAATCAGGAAAAAGATATAAAAAAGCGGTATCAAAATTATCGTATAATTCCTTTACTTCATTATCTATCGCACTCTGGGAACGGGTCAAAGACAGTAGCTCCGATGTCTGCCCACTGGATATTTTTTTACTGACCATCCGTCGATAAGTATCCAGCCTGTTAATATAAGAGGAACAGAGTTTCATGAACCGTCCGATATACTCGTCTTTTATCTGGTTGGATTCAAAAAGGTCTGTATTCGTTGATTGTAACTGGTCATTAATTTGCTGTAGTTCCTCATTCAGTTCTTTTAGCTGTGAATTGCTCACCTGAAGTTCTGATTGTGCCACCGATAGTTTTTTCATCTGTTTATAAATGTATACCAGTGCTATGACAAGCAGAATGAACAAAGCACTGATCAATACAACATATACCTGAAGCGTCTGCTTTTGTTTATGAATGGTCGCCTGATATGTTTTATCGATGAGTGATAAAATTCCCGCGCTTTGCAAACTTCGTAAGGGGGCATTATAAAAAACGGTCTCTCCCCATGAAAAACGGATATAATCGTAGGCCCTCTTAACATCTCCTTCTCCAAACAACAATTGCGCAAGCATCCAAAGGGATGCATGGTCTTTAGTAGCTGTTTGTATATCGGAAAGAGCCGATAAAGCGAGGTAATATTTCTCATTTTCCACATCGCCTTCTTCCTTATATGAAAGAGCCCGGTGATAAGTAACCATGGCATAATCCGGATCCTTGAATTGTACTTTTGAAAGCCGTATATTGTTTATTTTTCTGGCTTCTTCATATTGTCCGGCATTCCTGAATGCCGTTTCATCCATAATGAGCCGTAACTCATGGTCAAGAGGTAATGCCGCATATAGTGAATCCCTGTAACAATCGGATAAATTGAGGTAACGTTCTGCACTTTGTTTATCCTGGGTATAAAATGACAGCTCGCCATACACATGGCCACAGGCATTGTAATAATCCGCTAACAACTTGTCTTCCAAACCCTCACGATTGATCGTTTCCAGCAGGTCTACTGCCTCTTTCCACATTCCGGTCGATCCCATTAAATAAGATAATTGCAATACGTTTTCAAGTTCCCGCTGATGATCGTTCAGATGTCCTGAAATAAGCCTGTTCTTATTTAAATATGAAATAGCCGAATCACATGAGTATTTGGAGTATTCTTTATGTAAAAGCGCATTCAGGTTATACCTGTGTAAAGAATGAGGGTCTGTTTCAACGATTACCTTCTTTATTTTGTTGATCTTATCTTCTTTTTCCCGGATATACAAATGATTATTTTCAATAGAAAGATCTAATTCTGCCAGTAATGAATCCAGATTGTTTGACCAGAGTGTGCCAGTGGTTAAAAACAATAAAAAAAAGATAAACGGTTCTTTTAAAAATGTCCGGGAATATATGCTTTCAAGTCGTTCTGAAATAAAAGATATAACCAAATTCATAGGTGTTAAATGCTAAAAACAATATACCAGGCATATATTCAAATGATAGTATTTCCTACCATTAAGATACTATGGCCTTATATGTATTTTTATATATAAAAACATGATGTTCAAGTAAGTTCCTGATCTGTTCCTGTATACTTGTGTATCAATACTGCAAATATAAGAATTTATTCAAATTATTTAAGCAGGTCTGCCTTTGATTTTTCTGAACAAAAACTTATTTTTCATGAACTATGATTATCTTTGATTGTTTACCATAATGTTGTACATATGAGAATAGCGCTGGCATTTTCAGGAGGTGGCTACAGGGCTTCAGCCTTTAATCTGGGAGTTATCACTTACCTGAACAGGGTTTCGGTTGACGGTGCAACTTTACTTGATAAAGTCACAGCACTTTCAACGGTATCCGGTGGAACCATCACCGGGGCAAAATATGCTTTGGGTATTAAAAAGGGGGAAACCCTGGAAGAGATCTATGCTTCCTTATACCGTTTTTTCCTGAACACCGATCTGATATCGGGAAGCATTGAACGTTTATGCAGTACGGAGAATTGGGACCAACCAAGGGTAAAAAGCCTGATCAGTGCCTTTGCGGACCTTTATGACGACTTACTGTTCCAAAAAGACAAATTCGGGGTTCTCCTGGATGAAAAGCATCCGATACACCTGAAACACATATCATTTAATGCTACCGAATTTTCAACGGGACTGCAATTCCGCTTTCAGGTATCGGAAAAAATATTTTCCCCCATAACCGGTATTCCCTATGATGGTATCATCGGTAATTTTAACAACAATATTTCCGGTAAGGTAGCCAAAGATATCAGGATGGCAGATATCCTGGCCGCTTCTTCCTGTTTTCCGGGAGGATTTGAGCCGATTAATTTCCCTACTGATTTTGTCCTTCCGGATACGGACGAGATCATCCGGCTCAGGAAAAATAAAAAATATCCGATAGGCTTGATGGACGGAGGAATTGTCGATAATCAGGGAATAGAGCCCTTGTTACTTGCCGAAAACCGGATGAGACTCAACAGCCTGAATCCGGACCAGTGTAACTTCGACCTGATCATTGTATCGGATGTTTCCAGTCCTTATATGGAGGGTTTTACTGCGAGCATACAGCAAAAAGAGAATTGGTGGCGGCGACTGACATTGCAGAGAGTTAAACTGGTTACTTTTTTTACGGTATTGGTTGCTGCCGGATTGATGGTATTGGCCATCCGGGAAAAGTCCATTGTACTTTCCGTTACGGCAACCATACTCTTTACATTGTCATCCATAGTAGCACTGTTGTTCCTATGGATCAAAAAACAATTAAAAAATATCGGTATCCTTGATGTATCGAAACTAAAAAAATTCAGGCATCTAAAGCTTATTGTATTCGAAAACCTTTTAAAGAACAGAGTCCTATCCATATTAAGACTGACCGGCAGCGTATTTATGAAACATATCCGCCGGTTAAATTTCCGTTCGGTATATGAAAACGACTATTGGGCCAACCGTCGTATCATGAATGCTATTTATGAATTAAGGGCCGGAGAAAAGAACACTGAAAAAAGATTTGAAAAAGGAGAATTGGACGATTACCTGAAACCTTCGGCGAAAATACAGGAAGTGTCCTCAATCGCTGCCGGAATGGAAACTACCTTATGGTTTGAAAAAAGACACTGGGATGCCAGGGTGCCCGATTCCCTGATTGCTTGCGGACAATACAGTATTTGCTGGAACCTGCTAGGTTATATCGGACAAATCAAACGGGATACCACCAATACCAATAAAAACCATCAGCTTTTACTCTCATGTGAGGATTTTCTGAGGAAAGACTGGGAAAAATTCAAGGAAAACCCTTACTGGCTCGTGGAAAAATACCAACAGGAAATGTCACTTCTGTCTAAGTAACTGTATTTTAAAGGTATATATTTCCAAAAAGTCATCTATTACTATTCTTTATCCGATTCAGCATCTGAATAAACAGGTTCAGCTATAAGAAAGAACAACTCTGCAACTAATGTTCAACAAGGTGGTTGTCATCCTTTTTCTTTGCGGCTAGTAACCATTAAAATATAAAGAAAATGAATACACTAATTCCGCTGGTAATGCTAACCGTGCTTTCAACCCATGTCATTAAAGCACAAAACTGTGACATTCACCCATACATTTATCTTAAAATGAGTGATGTTCAGGCGAAAGTGCCTGAAAGTCAAAAATATGAAATCATCGTAAAACGTCAGGGCTCTGATCCTGTCAATGGCGCAAAGATCTTTGCAGATGCAGCCAAAGGTATTTATTATGCTAAAGGCAAAGATTCGTTAAAGTGGGAGAATGTAACTACATCAAAAATAAAAAGTATCCATCACGACTTTTCGGAAGGAACACCGCTGCCTGTACTCAACCATTTTACATACAAATCCATGTCGGCCCCTTTTATGAATGAAGATTTCTACAAAAATATTCCTCAGGACCAGGTAGATTGGGCCATGATGCTGTTGACAGATGCATTCATGATGCATGAATATAAATTACTTATACTCGATAGCCTGGAATTTAATCGTCCCTATCTGCCCCGGGACATGTCAGGCAATGATATTGTCATGAGTGGGCTTGATTTTAATTTTGCAAGTGAATATCTGCAATTTTTATGGGATAGTTTTACCATATATAATGATAAGCTATGTGCTGTAGTTCGGTTCGAATCTTTTTTTAATCTGATGGGCAACCGACAGTCAAAAGGAAGATCCATGTACTACGGAGAAATGTTCATATCTTTAGATAATAAACAGATTGAATATGCAAGGATGGTGGAAGATGTGGTTCTCCAACAAAAAGAATCGAAAGAAAAATGGATGGACATGCAACGTTTGGTAGTATTGAATAAGGTAAAATAATCAGTAAATTCGTCAACCATGAAAAAACATAAAAAAATAAGAGGTTTTGTTGCGGCTGTATTATTCAGTTATGGTATAGTTGTGTTGTTACGGTGGATACAGGATGCCGA
The DNA here is from genome assembly GCA_031275285.1 of Bacteroidales bacterium. Classification (NCBI taxonomy): domain Bacteria; kingdom Pseudomonadati; phylum Bacteroidota; class Bacteroidia; order Bacteroidales; species Bacteroidales bacterium. The sequence continues at coordinate 29,390 of JAISOY010000139.1, forward strand.
TCCGTTTCATCTGCCGACCCTTATTATTTTAGGCACATCTGTATTAATTATCGTTCTGCTAATCAATCTTATTGTTAATAAGATGTTTTCATCAATTTCCAATATGCCGGTGGTGCCATTGAAAAAAAAGTTAGTACCGTCATTTATCCTGTTCGCTGTTTTTACATTTTTTATTTCTTTCACCGTGTTTTTTTCGGGAATGTATATTTTATACAGAGTGGAAGGATGGGATACCAGTCAGTTCCTAACCCATATATTTCAAAGACAGTTTGGAGGAGCATTTCTATCCGTAACCATTGGCGTTTTAATGGCGCCCGTTGCTTTCTTCTATAAGATTTGGCGGCAGGCAGTTGACCGGGAACAACAGTTACGCGAAGAAAACCTGAAATATAAATACCGGACTTTAAAAACCCAGGTAAATCCCCATTTCCTGTTCAACAGCCTGAATACCCTTTCGGAACTTGTATATGTGGATGCAAAGAAAGCAGACAATTATATCCACAAGCTAGCGGGTATTTACAGGTATATTCTCGAACATGAGGAAACTGACCTGATACCCCTGGATGAAGAATTGGAGTTTGTAAAGCAGTATTTTGAGTTGCAGAAAGAACGTGCCGGAAATAGCATACTTCTGGATATGGATGTTGAAAATGCATCTCAATTTAACATAATCCCCATATCCTTGCAAATACTGGTGGAAAATGCCTTAAAACATAATTCTGCTTCCGAAGAAAATCCGTTGAAGATCTGCATTGATAATAATGACGGATATATCATTGTTTCTAATAATATGCAGAGAAAAAGCATATTGAATGATTCTCCCGGGACAGGTCTGGTAAATCTGGAGCAAAGAACCAAACTGATCACAGGACGGGAAATTATCCGAAGCCAGGAAAACGGGTTGTTTATCGTTAAACTTCCGGTTATCAGCACATCAGAATAAAAATAACTGCACCGGATGACTTTTTAAATGTTATATTTGATATATTGCCATTAAATCAATGTTTCAATGAAGGTATTAATTATAGAAGATGAACGTCCTGCGGCAGAGAAGTTATCCCGCTTATTAGAGGAGATAAACCCGGATATCAAAATAGTGGATATCCTCAAATCAGTGGAGCAATCTATCAACTGGCTCAACTCCAACCCCAATCCGGATTTGATCTTTATGGATATTCAACTGCAGGACGGAATCAGTTTTGAGATTTTTGAAAATTGCGAGGTGAAAGTACCGGTAATTTTCACAACGGCTTATGACGAATATGCATTAAAAGCTTTCAAGGTAAACAGTATCGATTACCTCCTGAAACCAATTGTTATTGATGAATTAAAAACAGCATTGAATAAGTTTCATTCTCTTCATGTTCACCAACCGGACTATTCAAAGCTGGAAACCATAGTCCGTCAACTTCAGCCCAAAACGAAGGAGCGGTTTTTAATCAGGATCGGCGAACACTACAGGTCTATACCTGTAACAGATATCAACTGTTTTTACATCATGGAACGGAACACCTTTATTCTAACGAATACAGGTAAAAGCTATCCGGTCGATTACTCGTTGGACAAGATAGAGCAATTGGCTGATCCTAAATTATTTTTCAGGGTAAACCGGAATTTCATCATTCACTTTTATGCCATTAAGGATATCATCGTTTATTCATCCAACAGGTTAAAGATCATTTTGAATGACCGGATAGAACAAGAAGACATTTTAGTAAGCAGGGAACGGGTTGCAGATTTTAAAAAATGGATGGACAGATAGGTTTTGATCAAAAAAAATATCGACATACTGTTGTCAATCAGACGCCATACCATATCACCTATCAATCAAAAGGTATCTTCAATTGAGTAGACAATAACCGGAACGATTTCCGGTGATGGGGTGTTATCCCATACCGGGCAATAGCGTCGCGATGTTCTTTCGACGGATATCCTTTGTTTTTCTCCCATTTATATTCAGGATACTCTCCGGCAAGTTTCGCCATGTAATCGTCACGGTATGTCTTTGCCAGTACCGAAGCAGCAGCAATAGAATAATACAGGGTATCTCCTTTTACGATTGTTTTGTGTGGAATACCGGAGTAAGCAATAAAATAATTTCCATCAATGATCAGGTGTCCGGGCCTGACGGATAATTGCCCGATGGCTTTATGCATAGAAAATACGGATGCCTTCAGTATGTTCACCTTGTCTATTTCCTGATTGCTGTATGAAGCAACCGACCAGGCAACCGCTGACTTTTCAATTTCATCCCGCAAACGGTACCGTTGTATATGGGTCAGTTTTTTTGAATCGGTCAGTACATCATGCGTAAAATCTTTCGGTAAGATAACTGCTGCCGCAAAAACCGGTCCTGCAAGACATCCGCGACCGGCTTCATCACAACCGGCTTCAATCAAACTTTCTTGAAAATATGCTTTCAGTGCCATCCGAATCTATTTAGCCTTCCTGAAAAAGAGAAACCTTTTACGGGAAGTGGTTGTTTTGACAGATTTATCCAACGGATCGGGACGCTCTACCCTAAGTAGCGGATAGTTCCATTTAAGTTCAGGAACCTCCAGCAGTATAGGCTGTAACCGGATCATACATGTTCCTTCAGGATGAATGATCCATCCGTCCTCCGATATCTCTATATTCACTTCCGGGAAATCCTGTCTGGTCAGGTCCCGGATAACGGAAACCACCCTTCGTGCCGAATCATAACGCGGACAACGATCATCCATAGGCTGATAAGTAGGGGTGATATGTGCCTTGAAAAAACATCCGTGACGGTTGGTATAAATACGGAAGATAGGCGCCAACCCGGTAACTCCCGCTACATTAATCCGGCTGTATGTACTGAAGTTACCCATGCTGTATGCGATGAAACGGTCGTTGTAGATCTCAACGGCCCGTGTTACATGTGGGCCATGCCCCAACAATATATCGCCGCCTGCATCGATCATTTTATGGGCGAATTCATAGACATTTCCCCTGTTCTCTCCCAGAAAGGTCTCTGTTTCCCTGGTTACATGCTGACTCGCCGGCCCCTCGGCCCCTGCATGAAAAGATACGATAACAATGTCACAACTATCCTTCAATGAACGTACGATATCCTGTGCAGCGGGGATATCCCGCACATCTACAGTACCCCTGTTGGGTGCGAATGCACAAAACCCATATTTGATACCGTCTTTTTCTACAATAGATGTCGGATGGGTTATCAGTCCTGCATGTGCTATGCCATGTTTTTCCAATGTCTCTACAGTCGTCCTGCGGCCTGTCTCACCAAAATCGCCCATATGGTTGTTGGCCAGACTTATCATATCGAATCCGGCATCCACCAGACAGCCGGCAAATTTTGCAGGCATACCGAATGTATAACATACCGCCGGGTTATTACAACTCTTGACTCCTGTCAACGAATTGACCAGTGCACCTTCCAGATTTCCGAATAAAATATCGGCGTTCTCAAAATAAGGTTTTACCATGCTGAATGAACGGCTGCAATTGCTGTCGGGAGGGAGGTATTTCCCATCCGGATACATGGTTCCCATCATGATATCACCCACAGCTACGACCTGGATAGTGTCTTTTTCCATATGAAACGGAAATGCTGGTAAGTGCAACAAGACTGAGAAAAATGATAGGAGTATTAGCCTGTAACCTTTGAACATAACCAACTTTACTTTATCGCCTTTACTTTCAGACCGGTTCCTGTTTTATGGATAGAATGGACATCCCACAAATTCAACAGGAGACAAAATGGAAATACCAGTAAATAATAAAAGGGCAAAAGAATCAGGAATAATTTGGATGCATTCAATATCAACAATGGATATTTCATGGAAAACAGCCACGATACATGCCCTGGTGTACCGTAAGTATATTTTACGTCTACCTGGGAAAATCCGGCACGTTTCAATTTATCACGGATCTCATCTATATTGTATCCATCCCGTACATGCTCATCGATGAATGATCCATGATGTTCGTCAGCACCAGAACCACCCTGGTCAGACGGAGTGGAGATCAACATGATCCCTCCCTCCTTAAGGGAAAGGTGGATATTTTTAAAAACAGCCACATCGTCCAGGATATGCTCCATCACATCCACCGAAATCGCCAGATGATATGATTCCGGTTCTGAAAACTTCGTAAGATCGGCTACTTCAAAATGTACCTGACCGCCTTTTCCTATTTGTGCAAAAAAACGATTGCAATCGTCTACCTGTTCTGTTTTTACATCCACTGCCTTGATTTTCCAGCTACGGGATAATCTGGACATAAAATAAGTATATTGTCCGAATCCGGCACCTGCATCCAACACAGATGCATCAGCCGGCATTGTCCTTTTCAATTGACGAAGTTCCCTTTTGATATGCCAGGCTCTCAACAACAAGAGATCAAGCAAGCAATAGAACAACTTACGCATGAAAGGACGGCGGTTGAATACCTCACCCAAAGTTCTTTTTACATTATCGTATTGCATATTAATCCTTTAGAAGTTCATCAATATGCGCAGCATAATCCAGGCTATCATCGATAAAAAATGCCAGTTCAGGTACAATGCGTAACTGATGACGTACTTTCTTCCCCAGTTCATGACGGATATGTTTCACATAAAGTTGGAAATTGTCCAGAAACTTGTCGGACCCATCAGAAGGAAAAACACTGAGGTATACTTTAGCCAGGCTCAGGTCCGGGCTCATACGTACTACGGTAACAGTGATCATTTTACCCTGGGTAGCCTCTTTGGTCAGGTGTTGTATGATTTCGCTCAGGTCTTTTTGTATCTGACGCGCTACTTTTTGTTGACGAGTGGTTTCCATATTCAATGATTTTAAGCACTCAGTGCTATTTATTGTTTTCTTAAGTCACATTGATCAAATTGATTACGTTCAACAATATGACATTAATTGTTTTATATTACTTAAATATAAAAATAGACGAAAATTCCAATAGAGACAGAATAGCGATCTATTGCCTGTCTCCTGATTTTTCCCGTTTCCTCTTTTTTTCCTTATATAAACGGGCTTTTCGTTCTACAAAAATAGATGTCCTGAGCCTGATAATATAACATTGTATCCCTATGATAACTCCCAGTATGGCACCGCATAAAATATCCAGAGGATAATGCACACCAAGGTATATTCTACTATAAGACACAATAATGGCCCATATATACAAAAGTATACTCCATTTCGGATTTCTGATCTGGTGGGCAAGAAATGTCGCCACTGCAAACACATTGGCAGCATGTGAAGATACAAAGCCATAAGCCCCTCCCCGGTAACCTTTTACAGTGTGTACCAATTCTCCAATTTCAACATTGCGGGTAGGGCGCGGACGCTCTACTAAATCTTTGATCAGTCCGGAAATCTGGTCGGCCAACACAATAGTCAAGGTTAAAAACAAAAGGGTATAAAGGAAGCGGAACCGCCTTTCTTTATATATAATTAAGATCAATAAAACCAGATATAATGGTATCCATGTCTTGGTCTGGGAAATCCACCACATGACATGATCCAGCCATGGCGCATGCAGGCCGTTTAAAAACAAGAAAATATCCCTATCTAATTCTAATAACCAATTCATTGAAATTATTTCAATCAGAATTCAACAATTCCCAAATTTTGTCCTTTAATTCCATTAATCCGGCTTGTGCTACTGATGAGATGAAAACAGATGAAGGGAATTCGGGTAATGCTCCGATTTCTCTTTTAATTTCTTCTGTCAGTTCTTCATCCAGCATATCACATTTACTGATTGCCACCAAACGTTTTTTGTCCAATAACTCGGGATTATACTCCTTTAATTCGTTAAGTAAGATATGGTATTCTTCTCCGATATTTTTACTATCTGCAGGAATCAGGAACAAAAGCATCGAATTTCGCTCTATATGCCTTAAGAAACGGATACCCAGTCCCCTTCCCTGATGAGCGCCTTCTATAATTCCCGGAATATCTGCTACGACAAATGACCGGTTTTCCCGGTACGGAACCATTCCCAGGTTAGGCACCAGTGTAGTAAACGGGTAATCTGCAATTTCAGGCTTAGCAGCGGATATTACCGATAATAAAGTAGACTTACCTGCATTGGGGAATCCGACTAAACCGACGTCTGCCAGAATCTTCAATTCCAGGACTTTCCAACTCTCTTCTCCCGGTTCTCCCGGTTGCGCATATCGTGGAGCCTGATTGGTAGGTGATTTGAAATGATCATTACCCAAGCCACCTCTACCGCCTTTGGAAAGAATGCATGTTTCACCATGCCGGGTAATTTCAAAAAGCATTTCACCGCTTTCGGCATCACGGGCAACAGTACCCAGCGGAACTTCTATAATTTTATCTTCACCATCAGCTCCGGTTTTTAACGCACTTCCCCCATTTTGTCCATTCCCTGCAAAAACATGGCGCTGGTATTTCAGATGTATCAATGTCCATAGCTGGCTATTACCCTTCACGATTACATGTCCGCCTCGTCCTCCGTCACCTCCGTCAGGGCCGCCTTTGGTCGTTAGGCGGTCACGGTGGAAATGGGCAGAACCAGCGCCCCCATTGCCTGAACGACAACAGATTTTCACATAATCGACAAAATTAGATTCAGCCATTAAGCAACCAGGTCATTATTATCTTTACAATTATTCACATGTTGGTGCAACCGGTTAAAAATATCTTCGATAGGACCGGATCCATTGATCGGATGATATTTTTCCTGAGCCTGATAATACTCGATAAGAGGTTCGGTCTTTTTGTGATAGACATCAATCCTGTTCTTTATTACATCGATTGACTGGTCATCAACACGACCGGAATCTTTACCTCTTTTCAACAGGCGATCGGTCAATTCATCCATGGTTACATCTAATGCTACCATAGATGAAATATGCATCCCTTTTTCTTCCATTAGTTGATCGAGCGCTTTAGCCTGCGCCTGGGTACGCGGATATCCGTCGAAAATAAACCCTTTTGCATCAGCGTATTTTTCAATCTGTTCCCGAATCATGTCAATCACGACATCATCCGGAACCAATTCGCCACGATCAATTTTTTTTTGCGCAAGTTTCCCTAACTCGGTTCCTTGTGCAATTTCCTGCCGTAAGATCTCTCCTGTGGATAAATGTACCAGTTCATGCTTATCGGCGAGTAATGTTGCCTGGGTACCCTTCCCCGCTCCGGGCGCCCCAAATAATACAATATTTAACATTTTTGCTTACTCAAAAAATTATATCATTCTTCGATTATTTGACAATGGAATAAATATCTTCAAAATTACGTCCATACCCATTATAATCCAATCCCCATCCGACAACAAAATCATTGGGTATCTCTATTCCCACATAATCAATGGCAATACTTTTACGATACGATTGGGGTTTGAACAACAAAGAAGCTACAGCAATACTGGCCGGTTTATAGTTTGACTTGATTTGTTTCATGATATTGGACAATGTAAACCCAGTATCAACAATATCTTCAACTAAAACAACATGTTTACCGTTCAGGTCTTCTTTAAGACCGATCAACTCCTTTACAATTCCTTCAGTAGTATCACCCTGATAGGAATTGACTTTTACAAATGAAATGCGACACAGTGGTTTGATCTTGCGAACAAGATCCGAAGCAAACATAAAAGATCCGTTTAAAACAGCAATGAAAAGGATTTCTTTTCCTTCATAATCACTATTGATCCTGTCTGCAATATGTTCAATACTGTTTTTTACCTGCGAACCACTGATGATCATTTTAAATTTTTTATCCGATAATGATACTGTCCTCAAACTCTTGTGGTTTTTTATGATGGATAATTCGGTTTAAACTTGTTGGTGGCTATATTAACTTATGTTACTTTTGCCTGAAATAACAAATATATAAATTTTTTATGAATGCAAAGGTAAGCATAATTATGGGAAGTACATCGGATTTACCGATAATGGAAAAAGCAGCAAAAGTAATCAACGACTTTCACATACCTTTTGAGTTGCATGCATTGTCCGCCCACCGTACTCCCCAGCAGGCCATGGATTTTGCACGTGGCGCATATAAAAGAGGTATACGGGTGATCATAGCAGGTGCCGGAGGAGCAGCACATTTACCCGGTGTTATAGCAGCATTAACACCCCTACCGGTAATCGGAGTTCCGATCAAAGCATCCATCTCTATTGACGGATGGGATTCTATTCTTTCTATATTACAAATGCCTCCGGGTATTCCGGTCGCGACAGTAGGGCTGGATGGCGCACAAAATGCCGGGATCCTGGCTTCTCAGATCTTAGCGGTGGCAGATAACGAATTGATGGATAAAATTGTTGCTTTCAAAGCCGGACTAGAAAAAAAGATCGTACAGGCAAACAACGAACTGGCTTCTGTTAAATTCGAATACAAAACAAACTGAATAAAAAAAGAATGTGTTAACGGATATATGCAGGAAGCTTTTCCTTAATGGTTTCAATCGAAGTTTTCTGTATTTCCGTTTTCCCTATTTCGTTCAGTAATACGAGATAAATAAATTCGTTTTCCCGTTTTTTATCTTTGACCAATCCCTGAAATACTTCTTCAACGGAAGCCTGGGTAACCACGGGAAGACCCAAGCGAATGAGAAGCTGTTCAAGCCGGTCTAATTGTTCACAAGGAAAACCACACTCTCCGGCAGACCACCGTGCAGCAATCATCATACCGATACTTACCGCTTCACCATGGCTAACACCGCCTAAAATTTCAATGGCATGGCCAAAAGTATGCCCAAAATTAAGAATACGACGCTCTCCCTCTTCTTTTTCATCCTGTTCTACGAACTTTGCCTTTATTTTTACTGATTCGGTTACTAAATATAATAATACATCCGGATCCCGTTCGGAAGCCCTACCTGCATTCTGTTCCAGATAAGTAAAAAAATCCGCGTCACGAATGGCTGCGGCTTTGACTATTTCAGCAAATCCGGAAATAAATTCTTTATGAGGCAGTGTCTGCAACATTTGCGGGTCACAAAGCACAAACCGCGGCTGGTTGAAAGTACCGATCATATTCTTATATCCACCGAAATTTATGCCGTTCTTTCCTCCTACACTGGCATCAACCTGTGAAAGAAGTGTTGTGGATACAAATCCGAAAGGCACTCCCCTCATATAGGTAGATGCGGCAAATCCGGCCACATCACAAACAATACCCCCTCCGACAGCAACAATGAAACTATTACGGTCGGCATTGAAATGCAATAACCGTTCATAGATGTATTGTAATGTGTCTATGGTTTTGTTTTGTTCTCCTATGCCTATTTCAATGATCGGATACTTGTCCAGAAATTCGTGGTAGTGTTTCCTGAGATGAGCATCAGTCACCATAATGATCTGCCTGTTTTCAGGTAAATGCCGGGACAGGTTCAGGTATGATTCACCTACCAGTACCTCTGATGTTGCATCCTTTGTTTGTATGACTAGTTGAAACATTTGCCCGGAAAATTATTTTACCACTGTCAGTTTGATACCCAGCTGAAAATCGTCCATATCGATTTGTGTTGTACTATCAATATTATCTGCCAGTTCTAATTGAGTACCCAATACCTGGGACATGATGTATTCCCTGTGTGTTTCCACGGCGTTATCCGTTTCCGGATGTTTTTGCAATACGATGTCGATCTTATCTGTAACATCGAAGCCGCTGTCTTTACGTAAGTTCTGGATACGGTTGATCAGTTCACGGGCGATCCCTTCCAGTTTCAGTTCCGGTGTAACAGTAATATCCAGTGCTACGGTCAGCTTGCCCTCATTAGCTACCAGCCAACCCGGAATATCTTCTGAAGTGATTTCCACATCTTCACTTTCCAGTACTACAGCTTGTCCGTCAATGACCGTTTCATAAATACCCGTACGTTCGAAATCAGTAATATCCTGTTGTGAAAATCCTGCAATCAATGCAGAAATTCCTTTCATCAATTTACTGTATTTGGGACCGAGTGTCTTGAAGTTGGGTTTGATCTTCTTGACCAGGATACCGCCTGTATCTGTAATAAAATCGATTTCTTTGACATTCACTTCATTCAGGATCAGACGACGAACATCTTCCACCTGTTGTTGCAAGGTATCATCAAGAATAGGGATCATGATCTTCCTGAGTGGCTGACGCACCCTGATATTCACCTTTCTGCGCAATGCAAGGACCATGGAAGATATTTTCTGGGCTATATCCATGCGGGATTCCAGTTCGCTATCGATCAACGATTCATCATATACCGGAAAATCGGATAAATGTACGGATGTGAATTCCTCCAGTCCTGTCAATCCATTCAGGTCAGTGTACAGTTTATCCATATAGAAAGGCGCAATCGGCGCTGCCAGCTTAGTAACCGTGATCAGGCAGGTATACAGGGTTTGGTAAGCTGCCAGTTTATCGGTATCCATAGTACCTCCCCAGTAACGCTTACGGTTTAGGCGCACATACCAGTTACTCAGATTTTCTGTTACAAAGTCCTGGATCAGTCGGCCTGCACGGGTCGGCTCATAATCATTATAACACTCATCCACCTGTTTAATCAATGTATTGAGCAACGAAATGATCCATCGGTCGATCTCCGGACGTTCGGATACCGGGACCTGCTTCCCGCTGTTTTGAAATCCGTCAACATTGGCATACAAGGCAAAGAACGAATAAGTATTATGCAGTGTTCCGAAAAACTTACGCATGACTTCTTCGATACCTGTCACATTTAACCTCAGATTGTCCCAGGGTTGAGCATTGGTAATCATATACCACCTCATCGGATCGGAACCATACTTTTCAATGACAGCAAAAGGATCCACACTATTATTGAGGCGCTTGGACATCTTGTTCCCATCTTTGTCCAGTACCAACCCGTTCGAGATAACGGCTTTGAATGCCACCTCATTCCGGATCATCGTAGATATGGCATGCAGGGTGAAAAACCACCCCCTGGTCTGGTCAATACCTTCAGCGATGAAGTCAGCCGGAAATACTTCATGATCTTCCAGCTTTTCCTTATTTTCAAACGGATAGTGTATCTGCGCATAAGGCATGGCTCCTGAGTCAAACCAAACATCAATCAGGTCGGATTCCCTTTTCATCGGATTCCCTTTTGGTGAAACCAAAATGATTTCATCGACATACGGCCTGTGTAGATCTATCTTATTATAGTTTTCTTCCGAATAATCACCTACAGCGAAGCCTTTATAGGGATTGCTTTTCATGACCCCCGCACTGACGGCTTTATTGATCTCTTCCATCAATTCGGCCATGGATCCGATACATTTTTCTTCGGAACCGTCTTCGGTACGCCAGATAGGAAGTGGTGTACCCCAGAAACGACTTCTGGAAAGGTTCCAGTCCTGAAGGTTTTCCAACCATTTTCCGAAACGGCCGGTCCCTGTAGATTCCGGCTTCCAGTAAATGGTATTATTCAGCCGTATCATATCTTCACGGCAAGCCGTGGTACGAATGAACCATGAATCCAACGGATAATACAATACAGGTTTGTCCGTCCTCCAACAATGCGGATACGAGTGGAGATATTTCTCTATCCTGAACGCCTTTCCCTGTTGCTTCAGCATGACACACAAGTCCACATCCAGGGTGTTTTCATCGGCCTGCGCCGCATAGTATTCGTTTTTGACATATCTTCCTGCATATTCTTTATACAGACCGACATTCACCTGGTTTTTCACAAAGTCCGGATCCAAAGCATCAATCGGGTAAAACTGCCCGGTACGGTTAACCATCGGCTGGCGGTTGCCTTCCTTATCAACAAGATGCAGCGGGGGGATACCCGATATTTTGGCGACACGGTCGTCATCCGCTCCGAAAGTGGGAGCAATATGTACAATACCTGTTCCGTCTTCTGTTGTCACATAATCACCCAGGATAACGCGGAAAGCGTTTGGTTCGGCAGCTCCGTCAAGAGGAAGAGGAGCCACCCACGGGATGAGCTGCTCGTACTGAATTCCTTCCAGATCTTTACCGGAACACTCCCCCAGTATTTTGTATGGGATCAATTTATCACCCGACTTGAAATCATCCAAAGACAGTTCTGCAGCCTTGGGATTAAAATACTTTCCGACAAGGTCCTTCGCCAGTATCACTGCAACAGGTTCTTCGGTATATGGATTATAGCTTTGTACCAATACATATTTAATGCCAGGTCCGACACAAAGTGCGGTATTGGAGGGTAATGTCCATGGAGTTGTTGTCCAGGCCATAATACTTACAGTTGGTAATCCTCCTGTTGCTTCTTTAATCAGCGAAAAGGCTCCGGCCAGTTTTGCCGCATCATTTTTTAGCGGAAGATGAAACATAGCCACACAGGTGGTATCTTTTACATCCCTGTAACATCCGGGCTGGTTCAGTTCATGTGTACTTAGTCCGGT
>JAISOY010000140.1 GCA_031275285.1 Bacteroidales bacterium
GGTGGGAGTAGTTACTTTATTCAGGTTCAGGCAACTGGCATCATCTGCCCCGTAACGCAAACACTGTAGTATTTCCGTATGGGGAGGTAACGTTGTAAGCGACAGTTTTTCTCTGCCGGCCTGGGTAGTCATGTTATGATAGATAGGAACGCTACTTTCGCACCAGAGCGAATATCCGCCCGTCCCGGTGCGTATTTGCGAACTGTCGGCAAACCCTTTCCGGTTCAGTCCGACAGAAAAGACGATAAAAACACCTGTAGCCAGAGCAAAGAAAGATAACATGGCTTGTTTTCTTCCAGCAAAGAGTGTGGCCCATACCATTTTTCCGGAACGAAAGCCACCAACACGGGTCAACCCGTTCCTGCATACGAGATAATCGCCCCATAAGGCAGCGGTTGCAAGCAGGATGATCCCTACGATCACAAAAAGGGTAACGGAACGTAAAATGAAAAAGTTGAGGATCATGATGAGTATGGCCATTATCCCGGAAAGGATCACCCATACTTTTTTCGTGCGGAGCGACAGCTTTATCCGTCCGGCATAATATGGCTTATCTTTCAGGGAACGTTTGATCGTAGTCCTGAGTATCCACAGGGATAATCCTATGCCGATAATAAATCCGGCCAGAAGGGTAACAAATCCGGGATAGACCGAGAACCCACCGGTTTGTGTGGCTCCTTTCCAGACGGTTCCGAGCAACCACATGATCAGCGCTGTGTACAGCAATCCGGCGATAATACCTGCAACGGACGAAACCAGTACGATGGGCGCAGACTCCGACCAAAGCATCCGGGTAATGCGTTTCCGGGTAAATCCGAGGGCTTTCAGCAGGTCGATCTCCTGTTTCCTTTTATAGAGCATTTCGGATAAGGGAACCATCATCAAAAGAATGGAGGAAACGATAATAAAGAATCCCAGTGCAAGGAAAAGGCTGGAAAAATCGACGCCATTCCGGGCTGCATACAACCCTGCTTCACGTGGGTAGACTGTTTGGATCCCGAACATGTCGGGATGAAGTCCTGAAAGATCGGGATATACATCCATAATGCGGATAGAGGTTGCATTTCCGTAGGCATTTCCCCAATCCCCGGCTACAGCCTCATAAGGAATAATGGCTTTAGGTGTACTGCGGTAATGTTCCCAGTATTCTTCATCTTCGGCGGTGATCAGGTCCATATCGATCGGCAGGTCGCTGTCCCAGTCTGTACATCGTTCCACATCGGAAAGGCCGGGGAAATCTGCGCTTAATGTACTGTCGTTCTGAAAATCGGCTAACGGTAGGATTTTCCACACGCGGAACTTTAATGTGTTGGTCGAAAGGGTTTTTAAATCTTCTGAAATAAAATAACTCACTTCAACGGTATCACCGGCTTTGACATGCAGTCGGTTTGCCGAATAATCCGGCAGGATGATCCCGTCCTTTGGTAAGGATTCGCCCTTGTAGGTATCCATTGCGGTTACAAAAGAATAAGGAATGGAAATGCCCTGTCGTCCTATGGAATTGGCCAGATAGGAGAATAAACGGTTGGTATTTTGATTGTTCCGGCTAATGGTTTCTACCACCTTTTCCTGCAGGAACACGCGGTCGGAAGTAATTTCTGTAAAGCCGTTTTTCCGGTTGACCGCCATGCCTGAATGACTGTAGTTCCACACATTTTCCAGTTCTCCGGCAGAAATATGACGACTGTCCAGTATCAGGTTTATTTTTCCTTCCGTTTCCAGGGTTTCGGCTAGTTCATCCTGATTCACGAAGATATTGAAGGGAATCACCTGTTCGTTTTTCATGCTGATATTCCCGCCTTCTTTTACATCGACAATTCTGTCGCAGGACAGGCGCAGACTCGTGGTATAGTTCTCCGTCACAAAAAGGGAACCCGACGGAACCATGCCCGTAGCAGGCAGGCGAAGTACAAGGTCTTCCGGAGCATTCACCAACAGTTCTCCGGCAAGTGCCGGATTAACCCGTGCGCTACCCCTGGGAACGGACATATCATCGACACCCCATACGAACACAGGAAGCAGTTTCCCGGAACGGGATACAAAACCATTGGTCAACAGAATACCCCTTGCAGAAGGTACCTTGAACAGCGGGGTGTTCAGAATTTCCTTGTCGATAAAGGAATTGCGGGAGAAAATAATGGTTTCTGTGTTTCCCAACCGTTCCGCCACGCGCCTGACAAGCGTCGCCCGCACGGAATCGCCCACAACCAGACTACCGGTAATAACAGCTACTGTAATAACTACGGCCAACGATACCAACCTGTAGTAACGGAAGAAAAACTTTCTATTTCTATTTTTTAAATTCAAAGTTCAAAAAGTTCAAGATTCAAGATTCAAGATTCAATGTTCCGGGTTCAAAGTCAACTTTGAACCCGGAACATTGAACTATTTATTTTAACATTCCTTCGTTGAGCATGAGAATCCGGTGTGCTGTGGCAGAGGTTTCATCGGAATGTGTCACCATAATGATCGTTGTACCGAGGCTTTTGTTGATATCCGAGAGCAGGAGGGCGATGTTTCGTGCATTTTCAGCATCCAACTGCCCGGTCGGTTCGTCGGCCAGAATTAACAGCGGCTTCATGATCAATGCCCGGCAGACGGCTGTCCGGCTTGCTTCACCTCCGGAAAGGGTGTCGGGATATTGATTTGAAAGGTTGGAGATATGCGTCAGTTCCATGAGGCGATGCGCATATTCCGTTTCTTCCTTGCCGGCCTGTGGTGCATATGCGAGTACGGGAAGCAGGATATTTTCCAATACTGTGTACTGGGGCATCAGGCGATGATCCTGAAAGACAAAGCCAATCTGTTTGTTACGAATAAATGAATGATCCGTACCTTTTCCGGTCATCTCCTTTCCGTCCAACAGGTAACTACCTTCGTCGGGTTGCAGTAATGTCCCCAGTATGGACAACAGGGTTGTCTTACCGGAACCGGAAGCGCCTTTAACAGCTACAAATTCCCCCTTTTCCACTTCCAGATTTATTCCGCGAAGCACATGGTTCAGACGATTTTCACCGTCACGGAAAGATTTTTTTATCTCTGATAATGTGATCATGTTTTCTAATTCAAAGTTCAAGATTCAAGATTCCGCATTTAAAATTTTGAATTTTGAATCCGGAATTTTGAATTCGAAATGTTAAGATTTGTATTTACTTCCCTTTAATTCAGATTGTTTTAAATAATTGATAAAGCCTCCAATAGCTTGTGATATTAGAATTGTCTTTTCTTTTAAACCTTTAAATTCTTCTTCAGTGATGTATTTAAAATCCAGTGCACGATACAACTGGGAACGTGTCTCTCCGCATGAGCCTTTCGCAATGTATAGGAACTGTACAAACTCTTTATTTCCGCTTCGTTCAAATCCTTCCGCAATATTATCCATGATTGAACCCGATGATGACTTAATCTGATCTTTTAACCGAAAATCTTTCGAGAATAAATCATAATTCGTGATTCGGAATATATCATTACAGAATTCCCGGCTTATTTGCCAGATATTCAATTCTTCGAAACTTTTCGCTGTACCCATGTTTTTTATTTAAAGTTCAAGATTTAAAATTCAAGATTCAAGATTACCTTCGGTGAACTTTTTGGTTTTCAGAGCTCCGTATTTAAATTTTGAATCTTGAATCCGGAATTTTGAATTATTTACGTTTTCCAAAACAAAACAATGTGCCTTTCGCTGTCAGGATAAAGAAATGATCTTTGATAACGGCTGGCGAACCGACGATCTGCTCCCCGGTGTCATATTCCCATTCCAGTTCTCCGGTAACGGCATCCAGAATAGAGACGATACCGGTTTTCGTACATACGATCAATTGATCATCACAGGCTACGGGCGAACTTTCTCCTACGTTTCCTTTCAGCATATACTTCCATTCCTGTTTCCCGTTTTTCCGGCTAATCGCATATAAGTGCCTGTCGCTCGAAAGTATGTACAGGAATTCGGGGGTAACAGCCGGAACGGATACAAAAGAAGTGTTATCATCCGTTGATTCTATGATCTTTTTCCAACGGGCAAATTTCCCGTCTTCCAGAATGAATTTGTATATATTTCCCGAATAGTCGCCTACATAACAATAATCCCCCATGATTGCCGGGGAAGCGGGAATGTATGCGTCCAACAGTAACGAATCGGTCCGGATACCGGTTTTGCAGTCGATAATGCGCAACCACGAGTCGCACCCACCGAAAATAACATGCCCTTTCCAGAGCGCAACAGCCCCGTTCAGATAATATCCCGACTCGAACCGGCTGATCTCATTCCCGTTGTTATAGTCGACACAATACAGGTAATTGTCGTAACTTCCGAAAATAACGGCTTTCCGGCCTTCAAAATCCACTATATTCGGGGACGCCGAAACCTGTCCCATGGTTTCGTAATTCCACAGGGTATCTTTACGGGCAAGCGAAATGGCCGTCATATTACCATCGATACGCCCGACATAGAGTACGGAATCATAGATCATGGGAGTAGCTTCAACAGCTGTTTCCAGATGGTATTCGAAAACCGGTTTGCCATTGATATCGACGCCCAGGATATGCCCTCTTTTATCACACCAGTAGGTGGTTCCCTTATCGACGACAGGGGAAGATACCGTACGGGCATCTCCCTTATAGGTCCATAACAGGGTCGGATTTTTAGGTAACCGGGTGGTTGTATAACCGCTGAGGGCTGCATCTCCCCTGAATAATGGCCAGTCCATATCTGTTTTTGAAGGACCGGAGTTTCCCCCGCAACCTGCAAGCAGAACCATCAGCCATATGTATATTATCTTTTTCATGCTGTAAAATTTAAAATTCCGTATTCAAGATTCAAGATTTTAAATTCGGAATTTTGAATCTTGAATTTTGAATGTCGAATCCGAACTCCGTTCGGTATATCGCGCCTGTTGGACAGAGTCCGGCCAGTTCTTCACTGATGTTTTCCCGGTTTTCTTCGGGTAAGATTACCTGCATGCCGAATCCACGGTCTTTAAAGGTGAATCCGTTATCGCTGTTATAGACACATATTCCGCAGCGGATGCATTTAGACTGCTCGAACCACATATCTCCTTTGATGTGCATTCTTTCCATGGCCGGTAACGCCGATGTTAAATCGTAACGGGACCGTTTTATTTTTTCATCTGTGGCATAAACGCGTAATTTACAGTCCGATCTTCCGGCACATGCGCAATGTAGACATCCGGAAGGGGTTACGGTTGTTGTTTTCAGGCGTTCTTTTTCCCTGATAGTAAACCTGCCGAGACGGGACTGGAAAATACTCTTGTCTGTCTTCTGCACGACTTTTTGTGTATCCGAAGCCGGGTTCGACGTTTCCATTCCTACCAGTTCCCTAATGATCGTGCGTATGGGTACAGCTTTGTCGACCGTTCCCCGTCGGCACGTTTTTTCGCAGGGTACTTTGCAGTTGTCGCAGGCAATTTCAGGTAGGGAAAAGGATTCCTCCAGTAAACTACGGGCTTCCTGATGGCGGCCGTTGTCATAGAAGGCCAGCATCCGTTCTATATCGAGCCCCTGGGGACAAACCATGGAACAGGGTGCTTCACAATCCGCACGGTGATCGCTCAGCAATAATTCCAGCGACAGGGTACGCACCAGCCGTATTTCTTCACTTTCCGTTTCTATACTCATACCTTCCGTGGGAATGGTGGTACAAGAAGGGATGACTTGTCCGGTGGCAGTGTTCTTGACGGCACAGACCATACAGGACGATTTATGTTTTGCCTCTTTGGCATAGCATAACGAAGGAATATCGTAACCTGCCCGGCGTGCCGTTTCTATCAGGGTTTCGCCGTTAAGGACTTCTATCGTATGGTTATTGATGGTGATGTTCATGTTTTAAATTCAAAGTTCAAATCCTGATTTTTCTTATTCATATCTTAAAAGCCTCGAAGAGGCTGAATATAAATAACCGTGGGTAGCAACCCGCGGAAAAGCCCGCAACAACAATGCAGCCCCTTAGGGGTTGAATAATATCTTTCATAAAAAATATTTTTCATCAATTATAACTCCGTGTTCGTTCAATAACTGACGGTATTCATCTTTGAAAGACACTTTTTTATGGTGTTTTTGTTGATTCCTTATATAATTAACAATCATTTCTTTTTCCTGAAAAGAATAAGTCAGCGCTGCATATCCGTCTGCCCATCCTTTGAAATACTCAAATCCTGTTTGTTGTTTCAGCCAAAGGGAGGTTGAGGTTTTAATATCCCTGATATAGTCCGCCAAAGCTATACTCGGATGTAAATCCGATAAAATATGAATATGCTCATCCATTCCATTGATTCGGTACAGGACACCGTTTTTTTGTTTTATGATGCCATGAATATATCGAAATAACAGTTCAATATTATCAAGGTTCAACGTCCTTTCACTGTTTTTTGTTCTGAAAACGATGTGGTATAAAATCTGACGATAACTTGACATAATATCCTATTTTTACTTATTCAACCCCTTCGGGGCTGAGTTTATATTTCGCATTTTCTTCCGTGGGCTACGTTCCTCACCCACGGTTATTAAAATTCTCCCCCTTCGGGGAAAAGGTTCAAAGTTCAAGATTTAAGATTCCAAATTTTAGATCCGGAACCTTAAATCTTGAACTTCCCGAACTCCGTTCGGGGGTTATCTTCCTTCGCATTCACAGATTAAATTGAATTCGTATCCGCCGGATGCTTTCTTTCTTACATTGCCGATAGCGGGATATTGTATGTGCATGCCTGCTATCGGTATTTTATTTTCCGAAACATATTTCAATATCTCCTGCCGGTATTTTACAGCCATTTGTGGATCAACATCATAGGTAACGGCGACCTGCGGATAAGACATCTGTATAGCCATAGCATGGGTGAGGTCACCCCAGATCAGGAGTTTGGAGCCGTCCGATTCAAGCAGGTAGCCGGTATGTCCCGGGGTATGACCGTATGCGGCAACGCTTTTGATACCTTTTATCAACTCCTGAGGTTTTTCAATCGTTCCGGGTTCAAACAGCTGCAGTTTATCTTTATACATCTCTATCACTTTACGGGCGTTGGCGGAATTTCCGGCTTTGTCGCTCATCCAGTAATCATGTTCGGGTCGGGGAATATAGAGCATAGCCTTGGGGAAACTCTTTTTCCCGTCGCGTAGCAACCCTCCTATATGATCGCCGTGCATATGGGTCAATATTACAATATCGACATCGTCTGCCGATCTTTTCAGTTTTTTCAGGTTGTCGAACAGGTTTCGCCCGTATCCCGCATCGAAAAGAATAGTTTTTTCGCCCGTTTCTACCAGAAAAACATTAGTAGCATTCGGAAATTTACCGTCAGGAACACATTCTTTCAACATTTCATCGGTAGCGCCGATAAGGATGCCGGTGTTACCCTGTCTCTGCCCTTCTGAAAGAAGCGAAACGGCATAAGAGCCGAAATCGAAAGTGATGACGTTTTGCTGTGCACTCAGATTACAGGAGAAAAGGAGAAGAAAAAAGATGAATTTAAGATTCAAGATTCCGGGTTCAAGATTCCGGATTCCGGATTTGAAATTTTGAACTCCTAAACCCAAAGGGTTCACCGAAGGAAACGGCTCAACGAAGTTAATCTTAAATCTTAAATTTTGAATTTTGAATTTTGAATTTGTTTTATTCATATCGCAAATATTTTAACTGGTAATTTTAACTCTGAATCTGTAATTCGGAATTTTGAATTTTCGAATCTTGAACTTCCATATTTTTCGGTACTTTTTTTATGGCATCGTAACTACATTCATCGATACATAAGCCGCATAATACGCATTTTTCAACATCGATGGAATGGACTTCATACGGTGTGTAAGGAATAGCGTCTACAGGACATGCTTTGGCACACTTGGTGCATCCGATACATTCATCGGTAACAACGAATTTTACCATTTCCTTGCAGGTGCCTGTTTTGCAGATGCCATTCACATGCTCTTCGTATTCTTCGCGGAAATATTTCAGTGTGGTGAGAACTGGGTTGGGGGCTGTTTTTCCCAATCCGCAAAGCGAGGCTTTTTTTACATTCAGGGCCAGTTCTTCAAGCTTTCCGATATCGGACATATCTGCTTTCCCGCTGCATATCTTATCCAAGATGTCGAGCATCCTGCGTATGCCTACCCGGCAGAAAGTACATTTCCCGCACGACTGGTCGCATGTGAAACTGAGGAAATAACGGGCCACATCCACCATGCAGTCGCTTTCGCTCAGTACAACGAGGCCACCCGAACCCATCATGGCGCCCATCTGGTTAAAAGCGTCAAAGTCAACCTGTACATCGCACAAATGTGCCGGGATACAACCTCCGGAAGGTCCACCGATCTGGACGGCTTTCAGTTTTTCGCCTCCTTCCACACCGCCGCCGATGTTTTCGATGATCTGATTCAATGTGATGCCCATGGGTACTTCGATCAGTCCGCCATGCCGGATCTTTCCCGCCAATGCAAATACTTTGGTTCCCTTGCTGCCTTCGGTTCCCACCATACTGTAATTGCCGGCTCCCCTGCTGACAATGTAAGGTATCTGGCTCAATGTTTCGACATTGTTTACCAGTGTGGGACATCCGTTCAGCCCTTCCACAGCCGGATAAGGCGGACGTTGCCTGGGGAATCCGCGTTCGCCTTCGATAGATGCGATCAGGGCGGTTTCCTCTCCACAAACGAATGCTCCCGCTCCTTCGAAGATGCTGATATCGAATGAGAAATTGCTTCCGGCGATGTTGTCGCCGATCAGGTTCTTTTCCCGGCAGATCTCAAGCGCTGTACGGATACGGGTTACGGCTAACGGATATTCCGCACGTATATAAAATATCCCTTTAGCGGCACCAACGGCATACCCGGCAATGATCATTCCTTCAATCACACGAAAAGGATATGATTCGAGCATCATACGGTCCATGAATGCCCCGGGGTCACCTTCATCACCGTTACAAATGACATATTTTATCTTTTTGTCAACACCGGCTACTATTTCCCATTTTTTACCTGTAGGGAATCCGCCGCCGCCGCGTCCACGGATACCGCTTTTCAAAATAGTCTGTACTACCTCGTCCTTTGTCCGGGTAAGGACATCCTTCAACGCTTCAAAACCTTTATAGGTAATATATTCGTCGATATTCAGAGGTGCCAGAAATCCATATCCTTCCGTTGATATATGCTTTTGTCCCGAAAGGAAACTATCAATGATCCCGGTTCGCTCGTGTTCGTTTTTCCAAATCACATTATCCCATGTGATATCGGTATGGAAGGTATCCACCTGATTGAGCAGATTGTTTTTCAGTCGTTTGAAATAACCTGCCGGCTTGAAATGATGATGTAATATTTCCTTGATTTCCGCGGCTTTTACATTAGGATAGCGGGTAATGTTCCCATCGGGCATGACAACATCGATCAGTGGCACTTTATTACAAACACCCACGCACCCTACCGGCTTAATATTGACGTCGATCCCCAACTGTCGGGAAGCCGTTTTCAACTCGCTATAAATATCGGATGAACCGCTGGCCATGCAACAGGAACCCATTCCCAGACGTATTTCCCCGGCGACATGCCGCAACTCCTGCCGGGCATCTTCCTTGTCCTTCTCTCCCTGTAGCGCAAGGAAGTCTTCGATCACTTCGTTGACTCTTCCGGGAAGTACATGCCCGTATATTTTTTCATCGATCTGCACAACGGGTGCCAGCGTACAGCATCCCAGACAGGCTATTTTCTCAACGGAAAAAAGTTCGTCCGGACTGGTTACACTACCTTCTTCTATCTTCAGTTCGCGGACAAATGCATCATATACGTTTCCAGCTCCTTTCACGTGGCAGGCTGTGCCGGTACATACTTTTACCAGATGCTTACCCAGTGGTATATGCCTGAACTGGGAATAAAAGGTGGAAACGCTGATCAGTTGCGCCCTGTCTATCTCAGTACGCTCATAGATACGTTCAATGGCTTCTGCAGGCAGATAACTAAATTCCTCCTGCAAAGCCTGCAACAGCGGGATGATGATATTACGCGATGTGCCAATACGGTCGATAATGGTATCGACTTTGCCTTTCATCGCCTCCCGGGCTTCGGTTATATTATGGTTACAAGACATATTTTTTATTCAAGGTTCAAGGTTCAAGGTTCAAAAATTCAAAGTTCCGGGTTCCGGGTTCAAGCTAACGTTGAACGTTGAACTCATTTGTTTCCTACACAATAAATACTCTTTTCAGTGCGCACCACCATCTTACCATCGGTAAAAGCAGGGGTGGCAAAGGTTTTTTCGCCTGTCTCGAACGAATCGAGCAGGTTAAAATCATTATCAGCCGAGAAAATATGCATCTTTCCGCTATTACTGAAAAGAAATACTTTCCCGTCGGCGATCATGGGTGAAGAGTAAAATTCCACGCCCAGATCATGTTCTTTGCGAAGTTCACCTGTTCCGGTATCGAAGGAGACGAACATCCCGTAGCTTGTTGCCAGGTAGAGGTTGTCTTTTGTCGCTACCGGGCTGGATACTTCGGGCAGGAATTCGGTACTTTCCCAGATCACGCTTCCGTCGGCAGCGTTAATGGCTACCAGTTTGGAGTACTCGCTGGCGCCGTATACCACGCCGTTGGCGCTGCATGCGCTGGCGCCGACCTCTCCCGTGAGGCATTCCACCCGCCAGAGTTGATCGCCGGTATTGGGGTTATAGGCTACAATGGCCGGAGTACCGGTTAAGACAAGCTGCGGGGTATTGTTCACATGGGCTATAACAGGAGAACTCCATGTCACCTTTTCCGACCGGACTTTATTCCAACGTTCTGCACCTGTGGCAATATCCAGGGCCATGATCCTCGGGGCGTTCTGGTTGTCGTATTGTACGATGACCATGTTATTAAAGATGTTCAGGGAAGAGGCATAACCATAGTGATTGTCGGGTACTCCCAGATTCTTTGCCCAAAGCCGGTTTCCGGCCATATCAGCACAAATGATATCGCCTGTCGCGAAAATGGCGCATACCTGTTTCCCGTTGGTAACTACCGTCGACGCCGCCAGTCCGGTATCATCGGTTGTCTTGGGAGCCTGGGCGGGTGAACCCGGTATATTCGTAGCGGCAAGCGTCCATAACCTTTCCCCGGTACTCAGGTCGTGACAGTAAAGTTCACGTGTCTGGTCGTCAGCTCCGGTAAAGAAGACTTTGTTGTCGTTGATCACGGGAGAATTATATCCATGACGCGGAATATCCTGTTTCCATAAGATATTGGCGCCGCTGCCCAGATCCCATTTAACGGGAATGCTTCTTGCGGAAGAAATCCCGTTCGAGTTATTCCCCCTGAAAGCATTATGGGTAACCCTTAATGCCGCCGGTTGTGAAGCTATCGGCTCTTTTACAGGCTCTGCAGCAGCTGTTGAGGAACTCGTTTCCGGTTCTGTCGTTTCCGTTGAAGTAACGATTTCTGCCGTTGGTTCTGCGGACGTTTCCGAATTCATCGTTTCTTCCGCAGGAGTGGTATCACCTGTTTCCGTTGGTTCCGGGGTATGCCCGGTTTCTGTTACTGCAATGACTTCGGATCCGGCATCCGGCTTTGTTCCTATTTCCCTAAGGTAAGGCGATGACATTACGATAAAGACTAAAGCGGCGACCGCAAGCCCGGAAACGCCCCAGACTATATACCTGCGTGCCTTGGATTTGATCGCCCATTCATCGATAGGGTCGATCTCCTTATCGGGAATATTTTTATAACCGGAATAGTAAAGACGGACACACACAATGAATACGACCAGCATTCCCAACAGGATGTAAATTCCTGATATCAGGCTGTCCCAACGCACAAAATAAGCTTTCCGGGAAAGGAGGTCTAATTGCCGTATCTGTTCCTGCAGGACAGGGTTATTGGCATTGGCATCGTTCAACTGTTTCAGGGTTTCCACTACTTCAGTCTGAAGAGGAGTGGTACCTCTTATCTGAAAATAATTGGTAATTAACATGATCGACAGGGTGACGATAAAAACGGCCGATACGATGGCGATATTTCTTAGAATGGCTCTTTTCATTTATTATAATTCAAAGTTCAAAAATTCAAAGTTCAAAGTTTTGAGTTCAAGATTCAAAGTTGGCTGGAGTGTGAACCGAGCTTGCGAGTTCATCAAAGATAAACCCGGAACGTTGAACTTTAAAATCCGGAACTTCTGTTTGTTGGTTGTTCTCCATTTTGTTTTCTACTTCAATTGTTTTATCTCGTTGTTATCGAGTAAAGATTTCATCTGAGCAATTGCGACCTTATTCAGTTGTTTCAATCTTTCTCCTTGTGATAGGTTTTGTTGAATCAGCAAAGCATTTACACTCTCCATGTTACTCAAAACGACTAATTGTTCTAATGTTGCATAATCTCTAATATTACCTTTCTTATCAGGATTTAAATCTCTCCATTCCTTAGCAGTCATTCCAAATAAAGCAACATTCAATAAATCAGCTTCATTTGCGTAAATAATACTGGTTTGTTGACTGGTTATTTCTTTAGGAATCAGGTTTTCTTTGATTGCATCAGTATGAATTTTATAATTTATTTTCGATATGGTGCGTTGTAAATTCCATTCCAAATGCAAGCGATTATTTTCATCGTCCTTTAATCGTTGGAATTCTTTTATCACATAGAGTTTAAACTCTATAGAAATCCAAGACGCGAATTCTAACGCAATATCTTTATGAGCGAATGTTCCTCCATATCTTCCTGATTTAGAGATGATTCCAATTGCATGGGTGCTTTCTATCCATTTTTTGGGTGTCATTACAAAACTGTTCAATCCTGCTTGTTTTCTAAACCCGTCGAATTCGACGGGTTTAAAATTTGGGTTATAAATTGTTTCCCAAAACCCCAAAAGCTCAATTGTATTTCGATTTCTCATCCAGTTTTTAATGATATCGTCTGTATGAGCCGCATCTTTATGACGAGCAATATCCGTCAGGGAAAAAAAATCTTTTTCCTTGTCTTCGTACAAGACAATATCAATGCCCTGAACAGATATTTTTTTATTTTTTGCCATGCCTAATTTGAGTTCATCTGATTTATTAAAAGCAATCCAATATTGTCAAAATTATCATGTAAAACTTTCTTGTTTTCATTTTTTTAATTCAAAATTCAAGGCTGGCTTGGAGTATGAAACTCGGAACGTTGAACTTTCAAACCTTGAAATTTCTCCGGGTTTTGTCCGGTATTTTGCGGGCAGTAACTGAAACATCTCCCACAGCTGACACAGGATGAATCGTCTATTTCGTATTGTTTGCGGGTCCGCTTCACCGAAAGTCCGATAAGCGAGAGTCCAATGACCAGTCCGATAAGGGCACCTGCTACGGTTGCGTATAGTTTAAATTCTGCCTGTATATTTTCATATTTTTCCGTCAATTCTTCGATACTTTTTCCCTGTCCGTAAAAGGCTTCCAGTTCGAGTGAAAGTACATCCTGCGGATTCGCTTCATGCTGCATCACCATGTCGTGTAGGCGAACATCCTTATTGACGCGGCTTAGTTCGCCGCTGATAACACGCAGGAATAAAGCTCCGGCAACGATCATCAGGGGGAGTAATACAAAATAATTCAATATTCTCCTGACCCCTTGCTGCCTGCTTTCCTTTACCTTGTTGTCGTAAGGCGGCTTGATCGCGTCCACGGGGCAAGCATTGTGACACAGGTCACAATTGATGCATTGTTTGACGGTTAGCTGGGTTTTCCATATGGAGACGCGTGAAAAAATACTGAGCAATGCGCCGTAAGGACATATAAAGCGACAGAAGGGCCTACCGGTGAAAATAGCGGCAATGAGCAGGAGAACGCCGAATATGATCAGCCCCAGGTCACCGCCCATCCGGAATATCCCGATAAAGGGATCGAATTTGCAGATGATGAAACTGCTCCGGGTAATAGCGTATAATATGGCAAAAATAAGGTATATCCATGGAATGATACCTAATATGGTGGTAACGGCTTTGGATAACCTGTAATTCCTGATATTGACTATTTCCTGTAATGCTCCGAAAGGACATACTCCTGCACAGAATACCCTTCCGAACAGAAAGGTAAACAGGATGGGCAGGATAAAAAAGAGCAAAACAGATACGGGTAACGCATATGAACTGTCCGCGAGAGCCAGGGATACATTCTGGACGGAACCGATACTGCAGACACACCCGCTACGGAAAAAACCGAAATAAGCGATTGAAATGACAGATACCCATATGACAGGTTTCCGGGTACGTTTCCTAATGATCGCCCATGCTACAATACTCATAAGAGCCACCAGCAGGATGAGGTCTATGGTGGTCCACAGGGTTTCATTCGGTACCGGGTATATGAGTTCGGGATATTGGTATCCGGATTCGAAATCGGGTTTGGGAAACCGGTTCTGAGCAGACACAAAGCCTGTGGACAGAAGCAATAATATGGAGAAAAGTTTAAAATTCAAGATTCAAAATTTAAAGTTTAAAATTCAAGATTCAAAACCCCAAAGGGCTCAACGAAGTTGATTTTGAATCCGGAATGTTGAATTATATTAATCTTTCAGTTTATATGCATGATTTTGTGGTACACGTGTAATAGCGTCTGCCGGACATACGGTAGCGATTTTACATTCGTTGCAGTCCGTACAGAGTTCTCGTTTCACCTGCAGGTACAACGATCCGTTACCAAAGGAACTGCATCCTTTTACGCATTTGCCGCATCCGTTACAGAGGCTTTCGTCTATGGTGTATTCGAAATAGGGATCTTCCACATATTTACGCTGGATCGCTCCCGTAGGACACATCAGGTTTTCTGCAGCGGTATTCAGTTCCTTTACGTTGGAACGGTAATACCCGCCACACAGGTCGCAATACCCACATACTTTATTGGCATGAATACATTTGACCGCCGAAACAGGCAGGACACAATGAGTCTCACATCTCCCGCACTGGGTACATTTTGTGGGATCGATCTGCCACAGGAGGGTGGATTCTTCACCAGCACTTTTTGCAACCAGCTTTCCGGTAACTGCAAGAATACCACCTCCTGCAATGACGGAACCAACTGTCCGCAAAAACTTACGGCGTTCGATCGGGCTTTTTTTATTTTCCAAAACTTATAAATTCAAGATTTAAAATTTAAAATTTAAGATTAACTTTGAATTTCAACCCTGGAACTCTTTATTTTCCAATACACCAGAGCTGACCGGCAGTACGAATGATCAACTGTTTCCCTGCAACAGCAATCGATGCCCGGCTCATTTCATTCAATTCGTTTGTCGCAATGATTTCCGCCGGTTTCTTCGGATCATCGGAAGGTTTCAACACAGTGGTTGTTCCCCGTTCCGACAGAACGTAAATTTTCCCGTCGGCATAGATCGGTGACGGGTTCAATTGTCCGCCGCTTAACCGGATCTGCCAGAGAAACTCACCGGTAGCAGCATCCAGACAACAGACCCTGTTGTCCGGACATGTGTACAGAAACGGTTTCATATACAAGTACGAAGACATCATCGGGGTATAACCGGTTTGCTCCCAGGCAATATGGGTTGCCGTACAATCTCCCTGGCCATCGGGACGAACTGCACGGATCGGGGAACGATTTGCTGTAGACGAATAAACCAGACCATCCCCGATAACAACTGATGGTACACACGGTTCGCCGCTATTGGCGACAGTCCAGATCAATTTTCCATCGGCCGGGTCGAATCCCTGAATCACATCACCTGCCGGACTGATGATCTGATCCTTGCCGTTGACCTGCATCACAGCGGGCGTAGCGTGTGCAATACGCGACATACCCCGCATTCCACGCCAACGCTCTTTCCCTGTGTTTTTATCAAGGGCCAGCAGATATGATTTATCCCATGGGTCAGTCCAGCCAAGTCCTTTAGGTTCTTCCCTGTTGCTGTGATTGACAGCTAAGAGCAACAGGTCGTTGTACAGAATAGGGGAAACTCCCATACCATGGTGAGAATAAAAGTCCAGATCAG
>JAISOY010000141.1 GCA_031275285.1 Bacteroidales bacterium
GTGGGTAAATCCTGAAGTAAATGCAAGTCCGGTTTTTCATATCTTAACAGGAGGTTTGCTGTTAGGTGCCATTTTTATGGCTACGGATTATGTTACATCTCCTATGAGCCGCCTTGGGATGATCATCTACGGTATAGGCATTGGAGTTATTACTGTGATTGTTCGTGTGTTTGGAGCCTATCCGGAAGGGATGTCTTTTGCGATACTGATTATGAATGCATTTGTTCCTTTAATTAATACTTACATCAAACCCGGTCGTTTCGGGAAGGAGGTGAAAAATGGCTAAAAAAGAATCGACTTTATTGAATATGGTCGTCACATTACTGGTGATTACTGCAGTGGCTTCTGCATCCCTGGGATTTATGTACGAACTGACCAAAGGACCAAAGGCTGCTGCTGAAGCTGCCAAACAAAATTTTGCCATTAAAGCGGTATCCCCGGATTATGATAATGATCCCTTTGCTGAAGCTTATGAACTGGAAAGTTTTGATAGCGGAGAATCATTGACCTGTTATCCTGCTATTAAAAATAGTGAATTACAGGGTATTGCTGTGAAAACATGGACCATGAAAGGATTCAGCGGCTTAGTACGGCTGATGGTAGGATTCGACAAATCAGGAAATATCATCAATATATCGGTGCTGGAGCAAAAAGAGACACCAGGACTCGGTACAAAAATGGTGGATGCTGAATTTAAAGACCAGTATAACGGAAAAAATCCCGGTAACCATAATTTAAGTGTAAAAAAAGATGGTGGTGAAATAGACGCGATCACGGCTGCTACCATCAGTTCCCGTGCCTTTTCGGATGCTGTCGACCGTGCTTATAAAACGCTGGATAAAGCTGGGAAATTTTCCAACTAACCGGATATTTTTGATTGAATTAATTTGAAAATAGAAAGATATGAATCATTGGGCTAATTTCAGTAAAGGCTTAATAAAAGAAAATCCTGTTTTTGTGCTGGTATTGGGTATGTGTCCAACACTGGCTACTACCACATCTGCCATGAATGGCTTAGGTATGGGGTTGGCCACTACTTTCGTGTTGATGTTATCCAATGTCGCGATATCATTGATTGCAGGGGTAATTCCCGATAAGGTGCGTATACCGGCATATATTGTGGTCATTGCTTCATTTGTTACCATCGTGGATATGCTGATGGCTGCTTATGTCAATGCACCGGGTCCTAATGGAGAACCCAGCCTGTATGACCAGTTGGGTATTTTTATACCATTGATCGTTGTTAACTGTATTGTGCTGGGACGTGCCGAGTCCTTTGCTGCCAAAAATAAAGTGTTGCCTTCATTGCTTGATGGTGCTGGTATCGGGTTAGGATTTGCCTTTGCATTGACATTATTGGGATCCATACGGGAAATACTGGGTAGCGGGTCGGTTTTCGGGTTGCAGCTTCTGCCAAAAACCATGAATATCCTGATATTCGTTCTGGCACCGGGGGCATTCATCGCCCTGGGATACCTGATCGTTATCGTTAATCGTTTCAGAAAGACAAAAGTTTAACCGGATAAATATTAAAATTTTACCATGGAATATATTTTAATCATCATATCAGCCATTTTTGTCAACAACATTGTATTGGCTCAATTTCTGGGAATATGTCCTTTCATGGGCGTTTCCAATAAGATATCCACTTCCGCCGGGATGGGCGGTGCGGTTACCTTTGTGATGACGATCGCTACTATCTTCACCTATTTAATAATGACATATATTCTCAAACCATTGGGAATAGAATTTTTACAAACCATTACTTATATTCTGGTTATTGCGGCATTGGTACAAATGGTAGAAATTATCCTGAAAAAGGTGAGTCCCTCCATGTATCAGGCTTTAGGTGTATTTCTTCCGTTGATCACAACCAATTGCACCATTTTAGGGGTAGCCATACTGGTCATACAAAAAGACTATAATTTAATGCAGAGTGTGGTATATGCCGTTGCTACTGCTCTTGGATTTGCCTTAGCCATGGTGGTTTTTGCCGGTATCCGTGAACAAATGGAATTGGTATCTATTCCCAAAGCAATGAAAGGAGTACCTATTGCATTAGTCACAGCAGGCATATTGGCTATGGCCTTTATGGGATTTGCAGGAATTGTTTGATAAAAAATAATGATATCTGAATTTTCTGGATTTGATTTTCTATTCAAAAAGAAATGATGGATGATGCTTTTTGGATAACAATATGCTATTGTTCATAAAATCAATACATTAACATTATTTAACACTCTTTCCTGTTCGATATCAAAGAAATATTTTACTTTTGAGCTATTATTCCGTGTGCGCACACGGTGTGGGTTATAATATAAATCATAATTACATCAAACGCCTGAGAGATAGCAATGTTATTTGCTTAATAGTTTGATGCCAGTAGAAAATGTCGTACACTTATTATTATAAGAAATCGAATATGCTTCACGGTTCCCTGTTAAATATTATGGGAACAGGATTGGATGCATTGATGATAGGAAAAGAAGAGGTAGTATCATCTGTTTGGGATGCGATAGTTCTGGAAATAAAGCGATTGCATCATATGCTTAATCGGTTTGATACATCCAGTGAGATATCCTATATCAATAATAATGCATGTATCTATCCTGTAAAAGTAAGCGATGAGTTATGGCGTATTTTGCTTGATACGGGACGATATCATCAGCAAACCTTAGGATATTTTGATATCACATTATCTGATTATACCAGGCTTTACTTCGATAAAGAAAATCATTCGGTATTCTTTGACGGTTACAGAATATCTCTTGACCTGGGCGGATATGCCAAGGGATATGCATTAAAGAAAATACAGGAAATATTTCTTGATTCGGATATCCGGCAGGCTCTTGTCAATTTCGGAAATAGTTCCGTATTGGCTGTAGGAAGCCATCCACACGGCAAATCCTGGAATATCGGAGTTGAGCATCCGTTCCAACCGAAAGTTCAACTGAAAATATTTGAATTATCAGGTAATTCATTATCCACATCCGGAAATACTTCACAACACAAAAATCATATCATTGATCCTCATTCGGGAGTATTTATATCTGAGAAGAAAATGGTATCCGTAGTTAGTACAAACTGTATCGATGCTGAAGTGTTGACTACGGCATTGATGGTGGCAGACAGTGAATCTGTCGGAAAAATACAGGCAAATTTCCCGGGTGCAGCTTCTTATACATTTAATTTGCAATAATTTTTGATCAAAAAATGGAACGTAGGAATTTTATTAAAGAAATAGGTCTCATGGGTGGAAGCAGTCTCCTGATCAGCGCTTTCCCATGGTTGTATTCATGTACATCCGAAGCACAAAAAGAAGTAAAAGGGGAAAAAGCAAGGCTGGGGATTATTGGTACCGGTTCCCGTGGACTATACCATATTAATCACTTATTGACGCTTCAAAATGTTGAAATTATAGCGATTTGCGATAATTATGCCCCTCATCTCCAGAATGCAGTGGCTTTATGTCCGAAGGCTAAATCTTTCTCTAATTATCATGACCTTCTGGAATTGTCTGATATTGACGGCGTATTGATCGCTACCCCTCTTTATGAACATGCACATATTACCATTGATGCATTGAAGGCCGGTAAGCATGTATTTTGCGAAAAATCCATGTCCAATACTCCGGATGACTGCCTGGCCATGTACAATGCTTATATGGACTCCGGAAAGGTATTGTATATCGGTCAACAGAGATTATTTGATCCTAAATACCTGAAAGCGATTGAGATGATACATTCTGGAATCATCGGGGATATTACAGGGA
Organism: Bacteroidales bacterium; assembly: GCA_031275285.1. Classification (NCBI taxonomy): domain Bacteria; kingdom Pseudomonadati; phylum Bacteroidota; class Bacteroidia; order Bacteroidales; species Bacteroidales bacterium. Next base: position 3,773 of record JAISOY010000141.1, read on the forward strand.
TGCGATGTTATTGGTTCCGTAATAACGATTGGCGCCGTTCAGTGGATCATCCTTCACTTGAACGGAAGATAAACTGGCGTTTGTATAAGGAATATTCAGGCGGATTGATGACAGAACTGGCCACTCACCAGCTTCAGGTAGGAAATTGGGTATTAAAAATGATCCCTGAGACAGTAATGGGTTTCGGAGACATTGTATTCTGGAAAGACGGTCGTGAAGTATATGATAACGTCAGCCTCATTTATCACTATGGCAATGGCGTAAATATGACTTATGAATCCATTATATCCAATAAGTTCAATGGCCTGGAAGAACAGATATTGGGACATAAGGGAACTATGGAACTGGAAAAAGGGAAATATTATTTTGAAGATGTAAAGCCGGCACCGGGAATACTGCAACTGATCAATCAGATAGAACATAATATATTTGATAATGTAGCTTTTGCAGGTCCGAGTTGGGTACCCGAAACGGCTCTGGCTTACCAGGGTGAATTCATTATGGATAAAGTTTCCAAAACGGATGGCGCTTCTTCTGTAGGAGCCATGAATGACGGTTCGCTGGAACTCGTGGAGGCATTCTGCCATGCAGTAATCACCGGGAAAAAAGCTGAAAATCTGGTAGAAGAAGCCTACTATTCTTCAGTACTGGCCTTATTGGGTATACAGGCTATGGAAGAACAATGTATTGTCAAGTTTCCTGATCAATATAAAATTCCTTATTTAAATTTTGCAACATCATGAAAGATATTTTGGTAACGGTAAAACAACAGAAAAGAGAAATAAAATACCTTTTGATCAGTTTCCTGTTGGCGGTGAGTATGAATATTTTCGCCATCATCTATTATGATACCGATTTCCGGGAATTATATACACAATTCTTCACCATATTTCTACTTACAATAGCTTTCTATATCCTGATTGCATTGTTCCGGTTGATATACTGGTGGATAGCGAGATCCAGGTCAAGCAAAACAAATGGATGATTCGGGAAAATATTAAGGGGGCACATTCTTTTGAAAATATCCGGGAAAACGGTTTTTACCTTTTCTGTTAAACAAGATACCTCATCATGATCATGATGATATTTTGCTAAATTTGCATTGCCTGACTAATTTGCTTGATAATGCCTTCTCTTTTCCAGATATTCTGGTCATTTTTCAAAATAGGTTCTTTCACCTTAGGTGGAGGATATGCCATGGTACCTTTGATACAGAGGGAGGTTGTGGACAGGAAGAAATGGCTGCCGGAAAAAGAATTTGTTGAAATGCTTGGCCTGGCCCAGGCTTCACCAGGTCCTATAGCATTGAATACAGCTATATTCGTAGGGTATAAGACCCGGGGAATGAAAGGTATCGTTTCTTCAAGTCTGGGTGTCATTTTACCATCTTTTATCATTATTCTGTTGATTGCGGTAGTCTTTGTCGATTTTAAGAATAATCCGGTGGTAGAAAGGATATTTAAAGGGATACGGCCGGCAGTAGTGGCATTGATTGCTGCTCCTTTATGGAAAATGGGAAAAACAGCGGGTATTACCTTAAAGACGGTAATCATTCCTGTTACAGCAACCTTGTTGGTATGGTTGTTACATGTGTCCCCGGTCTATGTGATCATTGCATCCATCATTGGTGGAGTCGCCTATGGAGTTTATCAGAAAAACAGGATAGAAAGGAATCGACCCTAAATGGAAAATACGGAACTATATATCAGCCTTTTTATCACTTTTTTTAAAATCGGACTATTCGGTTTTGGCGGGGGATATGCCATGTTATCATTGATACAGCATGAAGTAGTGGATGTTCATCAGTGGATCAGCGTATCCGATTTCACGGATATTGTGGCTATATCCCAAACAACTCCCGGACCTATCGCATTCAATACTGCTACTTATATTGGCTATACGGCAACAGGGACTGTTCTTGGGTCTGTAATCTGTACTGTATCTGTTTGTTTGCCTCCATTGATTATAATGACAACCATATGTAAGCTGTTTTTTGTATTCCGGGACAATGTATATGTAAAAATGGCATTGGATGGGATAAAAATATCAGTAGTCGGCCTCATTGGCGCTGCTGCATTGTTACTGGTCAATAGGGATAACTTTGTGGATTACAAAAGCATCCTTATTTTTGCAGTGGCATTTATCATTACCTTCAGGTTTAAAACAAATCCTATTTTTGTGATCATTGCTTCAGGCATAGCAGGATACGTACTGTATTAATTGAGAATGGAAAATGGAGAATGGAGAATGGAGAATGAATGATGAACTTTAAACAATGAACTTTGAATGACAAATGAAAAACTTTCAGACTTTCAAACTTTATAAACAAAAAAAATCAAGAACTTAGGCGATAGCCGGTCTCGTGAGCGTCAGCGAGTAATTGAGAATCGAGAGCTACATTAGTTATTTCTATTACAGAATAATGCTTAATTGATGAAATCCTCATTTTTAAAAACAAAATGTAAATGAACAAGCAAATTATCCTTTTTTCCATATTTCTGACAGGGGTTACCTTATTGAATGCACAGTTCATACATCCCGGAATGTTACATACCAAAGCCGACTTGGATGCTTTTAAAGCCAATACACAATTAAACAGGGAACCCTGGAAGAGTGCATGGCAACAACTGCTTGACTCTGACCTGGCGTTATTGTCACTGGAGCCGCATCCTGTGCCGCATATTTCCTGTGGTCCGTACAATCGTCCCAATATAGGTGGTAACGAGTTTTATCATGATGGAAATGCGGCTTATACAATGGCCCTGCAATGGTATGCCACAGAAATCGAAGAGTATGCACAAAAGACCATTGAAATATTGAATGCATGGTCAAATACACTCGATTCGGTGACCAACCACAATAAAGAATTAAAGATAGGTGTGGCCGGTATAAAATACCTGAATGCTGCGGAAATAATCAGGTATACCTATAAGGATTGGAAAAAGGGTGATCAGGAAATTTTTGAGAAGATGATCCTGGAAAAATGGTATCCGGTGATTGAGAAATTTACTCCCCGGAATAACGGGAATTGGGATGCCGCTATCGCACAGACCATGATGTGTATCGGTATTTTCACCGACAGAAAAGATATCTTTGATAGAGCCTATCATCATATATTGGATGGCGAAACCAACGGTTCATTGAAACATTATTTTCTTGAAACGGGACAATGTCAGGAAAGCGGCAGGGATCAGACACATACTCAAATGGGCTTGTCGTATTTGTGTAATACCTGCGAAATAGCATGGAATTAGGGGTATGATCTTTATTCTGCGTTCGGCAATACCCTGGCAAAAGGATATGAATATACGGCAAAGTATATGCTTGGTGACGAGGTACCTTATGAACAGTATATTACTTTTTTCGGAAAACCTCTGTTCGGAACAAAAATATCTTCCACCAGTAGGGGAAAGTACCTTCCCATTTATGAATTGGCCTATCGTCACTATAACGGACGAAAGGGATTAGAGATGCTTTATACAGGTAAGGTTATCCATACAAAGACAAGGAATGAGGGTGTTGAAGCTGGTTTCATGCCTTGGGCTACTTTAATGTATGCCCGGTAAATACGCCTGATAAATAAGGCTTTAAATACCCGGTTGAAAAATATTTACTAAAATTTATGCTTATTAATAAAAATTCGTATTTTTACGAATGAAAAATAATAGTCATTATGGCCAAAAAAGAATTTACCAACAATCAGGAACAATTAGCACTTTATGCCAAAGCTATAGGACATCCCGTCCGTATCGCAATATTGCAAATGCTCACTACACAGGCACAATGTACACACAGTGAAATGGCAGAAAGCCTTCCGGTGGCCAAAAGTACACTGTCACAACACCTAAATGAACTGAAAGAGGCTGGCCTGATTCAAAAGGCCAATACTTCTCCGGGGATCAAATACAGTATTGATCCTGAAAAATGGAAAGCCGCCCAGATTTATTTTAACGGATTGTTCCGGGAACTACCCAAAACGCCTAAAGTAAAAGTAGGATCGGTCAGGAAGGCTGGTAAAAAAGATGTCAAGGCCATCAAAAATTTATATAGGAATACGATTCTGACTGTAAATAAGAATGATTATTCCCCTGAACAACTTAAATATTGGTGTGATAAAGGAAAAGATGTCAACGTATGGGAAGAGCAAATTGGTGACCAGCACTTTATTCTTGCCGAACGTCAGGGAAAAGTTACAGGATTTGCTGCTATAACACCTGAAGGATATTTACATTCCCTGTTTGTACATAAAGATTTACAACAACAGGGAATTGCCTCTATGTTACTCGAAAGTATCGAAAAATATGCAAGGAGGAATAAAATCAAACAGGTGATTACGGAAGTTAGCATTACCGCCAGGCCATTCTTTGAAAAAAAAGGTTATGCTACCTTGGCTGAACAGTCGGTTTATATGGGCATAGATATGACCAGTTACAGAATGACCAAAGAAATTCCCGGAAAAGAAGAATAATAAAGTATACGAATGTTAAAAAATGTATTGTTGGTTGGATTAGGGGGTGGAATAGGCAGTATGTTGCGTTATCTTTCCACCATTTTTATCACTCATTTCTTTCAGAAATCATTTCCATTGGCCACATTTACGGTCAATATACTGGGTTGTTTCATTGCCGGCCTGATATTTGGCTGGGTGGAGAATTCAACCATACATCATTCATTCAGATGGTTGTTGTTGGTGGGATTTTGTGGTGGATTTACCACATTTTCCGCATTTTCCCTTGAAAACGTAGAATTGATCCGGACAGCAAACCTGTGGTCGACAGCTCTTTTTTATACCGTCATCAGTATTTTGACCGGTTTTGCAGCAGTCTGGGCAGGAATTGCTATTTCAAAATAGATTTTCCGGAATGAGGCTGTCTTTTTAGAGCGGAAAGGCGAAGCCCTCACACAAGTAATTACAAATTACTTTCAGTGAACTCGTAAACTCGGTTCCGCTCAACAATATCTGCTTATTTTATAAGGACTAGCGTTCTGCTTAATTTGTAATTAACTTCGTTGAGAAGGGTTGCGCTAAGTTGACTTCGTCGAGCTAAAGGTTAAGCCGTTGGTTGTTTTGGACTTTTTGAACAGCCTCATTTTATTGCTGATCATCTGCAGAAGGTACAGGCATCAGTTTACCTACTACATAGTGGTCATCTTTAATATATTTACGGGCGACATTCCTGATGTCCTTTATTTTCACAGCATTGATCACTTTTTTATATTCATCCAGCGTCATCAGTTTATCCCCTTGGCGATAAACATTTTGCAAAATACTCAGCCAGTATGAATTGTCTTTCATGATGGTTTCCCGTTCCCGTATCAGTGTTTCTTTTACCTTGTTCAAGTCGGTAACTGTAGGTCCATTGGCTTTTATTTTATTTGATTCTTCAAACACTGTGTTGATCAGTTGAGTTACATTATCGGGAGAACACCCCCACACAAATTCCATCGAATATCTTGGGTTAGGATAAATACTTGCGTTGGAGGACAATTGTATCCCATAGACACCTCCCTGATCTTCGCGCATGGATTCCCGTAATTTAATATTCAGTATGTCAGTCAGGATGGCAAAATGCAACCTTTCCTTAAATTTCCATTCAAAACCACCCTTCATCAATATATTTACACGGCTTTGTTCTTCCGAGTTTTTAGCATATTCCACTTCTGTGATGCCTGAAGGAAATGAAGGAGATACGTCACGCCAGGATTCAATCCGTTTTCTGGAAGGAAGTCCACCTATGTATTTCTCGAGCATGGGAATGATTTCATTCACTTTGAAATTACCTACCATGATGAATTTAAAGTCGCTGGCATCGGCAAACCTATCCTGAAATACGTACATGGCATTGTTCAGGTTGATCTGTTCTATTTGGCTTTCAGTCGGAATAGTGACTACACGGGGATTATCTTCTGAGGCTACTTTATAAAGGGTATCCAGATAAGCATAAACAGGATTGCTCTTCATATTCCTGACCTGGTTTTTGATACGTGATATATAAGCATTGAAAGCCTCTTCATCCCGGCGGATATTTGTAAAGTAAAGGTAATTCAACTGCAACATCGTTTCCAGATCTTTTGGCGCTGTCGACCCGTTGACACCTTCAAATAATTCGGCAATATAAGGAGAAATCTTGGCTGTATTTCCTGAAAGTTTTTTGTTCAGGGAAATCTGATCGAACTCACCTAATCCGCTTACGGAAATAATTCCTGCCGCCATCATCGCCGACATGTAATCCTCATCGGTATATATAGAAGTTCCACCAGGACTGAACCCAGCAAATACTATCTGATCATTTTGAAAATCGGTGGGCTTTAAAACAACTTGTGCGCCATTCATGAAGATAAGCTCTACCAGTCCGAAATCTGGATTATCTCTACGACGAAATAACCGGCTTCCCTTAGGCTCCTCAGAAAGTAAGGGCCCATCCAGTACATGATCCACATATTCAGTGATATCTGCTTGTTTTGAGGCAACCAGGATTCTTTTTATATCTTCCTCTGAAGGTATTTGAATGCCATCTTTATCAGGAGCCATAACCACCACGCATGTGTTACTGTCTGTGATCCATTGATGGGCCAGCTGATTGATTTCTTCCAGTGTTATTCCGGGAATAAAGTTTTGGGCATATGTATTTTCTGCATGGATACCGGGAATCGGTTCTTTTTCAGTAAAATTACGTACATACTCATCGATCAGGTTCTGGGAGCTGTTTTTATTGGCTTCTTTTGCAGCCTGGTCATATTGTACCAGTAATGCCTGTTTTTCCCGGTCCAGTTCTCCCTGGGTAAATCCAAACCTCTTTACCCGTTCGTTTTCAATGAGCAATACTTCAAGGGTCGATTCAATCTCATTTTCTTTGGCAGATGCATATATACTATATGCATCAATGGGGCCGATAAAGCTGTTGTATGATGAACCGGCATAAGTGAATGGGGCATCCGGATCCTGTCTCAATTCAGCGAAACGTTTGTTGATCATCCCATTATACAATCTTTGAATCAATATATCCCGGTAATCTTTTAGGATAGTTTCAGTTTTTTTCGGATGTTTGATAAATACCTGCACCACATTATCTGTCGCTTCTTTATCGGTAACAATCGATATCAGCGGATCTTTATTGTCAGGTACTTCATATTCAATCCGTTCAGGAGCATTTTTAGGATTACCCAATCCGGAAAAATGCTTTTTTACCTTTTCTTCCATGTCTTTTTCAGGCATATCGCCTACAACAAATACAGCCATCAGATTGGGCCGGTACCATTCCTTATAGAATTTACGGAGTTCTTCGTATGGTGCATTTTTCACAATGTTCATATCCCCTATAGGTAATCGCTCGGCGTAACGGGAACCCTTGAATATTACCGGAAAGTATTTCTGAAACATACGTTCATCCGCACCAAGTCCTAAACGCCACTCTTCAACAATAACACCCCGCTCGTCATCAATATCTTTGTCGGCAAAAGTGACCTGATGCGCCCAGTCTTCCAATATCTGGAATGCTTTATCTATCAGATCGGAACGATCTGACGGAACCTGAAGTTGGTACACTGTTTCGTCAAAACTGGTATAAGCATTTAAATTATGGCCGAATTTTACGCCCATCTCTTCCAATGCGTTGATCAATTCATTTTCCTTGAAATTTTTCGTACCATTAAAGCACATATGCTCTACGAAATGTGCCAGGCCTTTTTGCTGATCGGTTTCGCATATGGAGCCGGCCTTCACAGCCAGACGGAGCTCTACCCGTTTTTCAGGTACATTATTGTATCGCAGATAATATTTTAATCCGTTATCAAGAGATTTTATTTGTATCGTAGTATCGACCGGTATAGGAGATTGGAGGTCAAGTTCCTGTGCATGAACGAATAATTGGATAAAGAACAGAAAACAACTAATCCAAACCGTTTTTATATGTGGCAACATATTCAATGATTTAATAATAACAATATTGATTATTTATTGTGAAGTCTCCAGTATCTGAAGCATTACCTCCATCTGGGAGGCTGTTAATTGTCCCGGAGCTGTGATATGTGTTTCATCTATCGATGCAAAAGTAAATTCGGCTCCTAATATAGGTGCGGCTATCCTTGTTATTTTTCCAATATCGCCCATAGCGAAAGCGATCAGATGGTCATGTTTTTCATAAAGAGACATGATCCGGGCACTATCTCCGGATGATTGCGCGAATGTTGCAATCTTAACAAAATCAGCGCCTTTTGATTGCGAATCATGTATTATTTCTTCAAGATATTTGGTATTCGCAGTTTGGTCGAAATCATGATATGAGATGATCACTTTTGATCCCATTCTTTTTGCCAGATCGACCAAAGGTTTCCGGTAAGTATCTTCCGATTCGTATTCAATATCCACATAAGTAGCTCCCGAACGGATGGAAGCGGATAACTGAACTGTTCGTTCACGTTCGGAATACTTCCCCGGACGACAGGTAGCCACCCATTTTCGACAACGTAAAGAAAGTAATTCTATGTTTTCCGGTTCAAGGTCCATTAGATCCAGACGAACCTCAACCAGTGGAAAAACCGAAGCCAGTTGCATACAGGTATTAAACCCTACATTACCGATACTGATACATATTTTTTCATTCATTTTCAGCGTCCTCAAGTTGTGAGTAATACTTCATGAATTGAATACGCTCATAAGACATGGGGGAATCGGTTTCCACCTGATTCATTTTTCCGGAAAACTGATCAATATAATGTAGTCCTTTGTGTTGCATCCACTTTTCGATTTCATCCAGGATGGTCGTAATATGGGCCAGACCATTATTATATAGCGTAGAGACAATCTGAACGGCTGAGGCGCCGACCAATAACATTTTGATGACATCACGTCCGCTGTGTACGCCTGTTGAAGCACATAAATCGCAGGAAACATCAGAGGATTTTATAGCGATCCATCTCAAAACATTGGATAATTCGGCAGGAGTGCTGAATGTATTGATTGCTTCTACTTTCATTTCATCGATATTGATGTCGGGACTGAAAAAACGGTTGAACATCACAATCCCATTGATTCCGGTACCAGACAGTTGATCGATGAAACGACTAAGATCGGCAAAATAAGGACTTATCTTTACAGCAAGAGGGATACTTATTTTTTCCCGTACTTTATGGATGATATCCAGATGCCTTTTTTCTATATCGTCCGAAGATAACCGGGCATTGAATCCCTGCAGGGCAATATTCAGTTCCAAAGCATCTGCTCCTGCATCCTGTAATTTTGAAGCAAATGATATCCACTCATGCGCAGATACACAATTAATACTTGCAATGATCGGGATCTGTATTTTTTTCTTTCCTTCACAGATGGTATCCAGATAGTTCGACAGATATTCTTCTTTAACTGTGGTATCTATATAATCAAATGTTTCCGAATTCCGAAAATACACCATACCGTTCTTTTTCGCCTCTTGAATGTTGTAATCAGCGTTAAGATAGATCTGTTCTTCAAACAAAGATTTCATGACAATAGCCGAGACCCCGCTTTGTTCCAATCTTTGTAAGCCATTAACAGAATTAGTTAAACCTGAACTACCGGCGATAACAGGATTTTTTAAATTTAATCCTAAATATTTGACTGATAACTCTACCATAAGTATGTATTTTATTGAGTTGTTTCGGTTATTGAGTGCATGTTATCGTAATCCAATGCAATACTTATTTGCTCTTTATATAATTTAATGGTTTTCTCCAGTCCGAAATACAGTGCATCGGATATTAGTGCATGACCGATAGACACTTCTTTGGTAAAAGGAATATGGGAAATGAAATAACACAAATTATCCAGGCTTAAATCATGTCCGGCATTGATATCCAAACCAAGAGACCTGGCAACCAGTGCAGCTTCATGAAATGGCGTGATGGCAGCTTTCTTATTTTTTTCATACTGGTGGGCATAAGGGCCAGTGTATAGTTCTATCCTGTCCGTCCCCGTTTGAGCAGCTGCTTCGATCATTTTCGGATCTGCATTTATAAACAAAGATGTCCGGATTCCGGATTGTTTCAACTCCTTTATAATATCTTTCAGATAATCCTGATGAGTGATGGTATTCCATCCTGCATCCGAAGTCAATGCGTCGGCAGCATCCGGAACCAATGTCGCCTGATGGGGTCTGACTTCCAGAACCAATTGTATGAACGAGCTTGTGGGATTACCTTCGATATTGAATTCAGTGGTTAGCTTTCCACGTAGGTTACGGACATCATCGTAACGAATATGCCGCTCATCCGGACGGGGATGAACGGTAATTCCATCCGCACCGAATTTTTCACAATCAAGGGCCACTTGTAATACGTCCGGGATGTTTCCTCCGCGTGCATTCCGGATGGTCGCTATTTTATTGATATTTACGCTTAATACTGTACTCAAAATAAGAAAATATGTGTGTATTATATAATGTATAAATTAACCTCCGGACTTTTTCACTTTATATCCCTTTTGCTGTAGGAACAGCAATATTTTATCCCGAAAATCGCCCTGGATCAGGATTTCTCCGTCTTTTGCCGATCCGCCTACACCACATTTGGTTTTAAGTTCTTTGGATAATGAAACAAGATCTTCATTGGTTCCGATAAAACCGGTAATCAGGGTGACCGATTTACCGCCCCGGTTTTTCCTGTCCAGCATCACCCGAAGATCCTGCCGGGAAGGCGGTAATGTTTCCTGTTCGTCTGTTCCATCAAATTGATATTGAAAATCAGGATTGGTGGAATATACAATATTGATACGATTTTTCGCTTGTTTTGCCATGTCGGATTACGTCATTTCAAGATGTACAAATGTACTACTTTTTTGTCTTTCCCATAGAGGAATGTACAATTTCAAATGATAAACATATGAATTGCCGACTTTGTTGAGAGCATATATATTTTTGTTCGTATTGACTATGTATTTGCCGGTTTCAGACAAATCCTGTTTTTACTTTCAGGACATCTTGCACGCAATCGTTTGCGTAAAATAATAACAGCGAATAGGTTCATATGTTGTATTTTTGGTTTTCTTTGTTTGATATTATAGATTAGGGGTATTTACCTGTTTATTCACTCTCAAAATCAAATGTTTTAATGAATATGAAATTTTATATCGTTCTCTTTGTTGCATGTTTGCACTTATTTTCTTCATATGCCCAGGAACTTCCTCCGGTTTTCGGACAGGAGTATTCCGGCAAGGTTTTTCACGATTCACGTGCTCGGTCTTATCTGACGCCACAACGCATTGTATGGAGAAATGATGGTGGTGGAAAACTGATCACAAATCCTGAGGGGTTATTGGAAAAAGGAAATAACGGACAAAGTGAATTAACCAACAAGCAGGTATGTACCATGCGCAGTACCACAAACGAATACGCGGCTATTCTACTTGACTTCGGAAAAGAAATACAGGGTGGTATACAGTTCGTTACTACTGCTGCCGGAAAACAAACCCCAGTAAAGATCCGCGTCCGTTTTGGCGAATCGGTAAGTGAAGCCATGAGTGATATCGGCAAGCAGGGTGCTACTAATGATCATGCTATGCGTGATTTTACCATGGAATTACCCTGGTTGGGAGTAGCCGAAATAGGAAACAGCGGATTCCGTTTTGTCCGTATTGACCTGTTGGAACCGGACCAGCAGCTGAGTCTCAAAGAGATCAATGCTGTTTTTGCCTACCGGGATATTCCTTACCTCGGTTCATTTCGTTGTAATGATGAACGATTGAACCAGATATGGATGACCGGAGCATATACTGTTCATCTGAACATGCAGGAATATTTATGGGATGGGATAAAACGCGACCGTCTGGTATGGTTGGGAGATTTACATCCGGAAGTAATGACGGTAAGTTCCGTATTCGGTTACAATGAAGTGGTGCCCAAAAGCCTGGATCTGGCCAGGGATATCACTCCTCTTCCCGGATGGATGAATGGAATGTGCTCTTATTCTTTGTGGTGGGTGATCATTCATCGTGACTGGTATCGTTATCAGGGAAGTTTGGATTATCTGAAAGAACAACAGACCTATCTGACAGGCCTGCTTAATTTGTTGTTTACCAAAGTAGATGATTCCGGACAGGAAAAGTTGGATGGTGGCGGACGTTTTCTGGATTGGCCGTCAAGTCCGAATAAAGAGGGTGTAGATGCCGGATTACAGGCATTAATGGTGATGACATTCCAGGCGGGATCTGAATTGTGTGCCGTATTGGGAGATAAGGGCTTATCTGTAAAATGTGCGGATATGGCTGCAAAGATGCAGAAGAAAGTACCCTTTCATAATCACCTGAAACAGGCAGCATCCTTACAGGCCCTGGCAGGTATGATAACAGCAAAACAGGCGAATGAAGATGTGATTGCTGTTGGAGGAGCGAAGAATTTTTCTACTTTTTATGGCTATTATATGCTGCAGGCACAGGCGCAGGCCGGTGAATATCAGGCTGCGATGAATAATATCAGCCAATACTGGGGAGGTATGCTGGATATGGGGGCTACTTCATTCTGGGAGGATTTTGACCTGGATTGGACGAAAAATGCCGCCCGCATTGATGAGATCGTTCCTGAAGGTAAAAAAGATATTCATGCCGATTTTGGCGCCTATTGTTACAAGAACCTTCGTCATAGTTTATGTCATGGATGGGCTTCGGGGCCTACAGCGTGGCTGACCGAACACGTATTGGGCGTACAGGTAGCCGAACCCGGCTGTAAGGTATTACGTATCGAACCGAATTTAGGTGACCTGGAATGGGTGGAAGGGACATTCCCAACCCCACAGGGAGTGGTAAAGATCAGCCATAAAAAAGAGGCCGGCGGGAAAATAAAAACAGATGTAAAGGCTCCCAAAGGAGTTAAAATTATCAAGGTTTCCAAATAAGATTTTGTGCCAGAAGAAAAATTTTATTGTTAAAAATAGCATTATTAAAGAATAATGCATTACATTTGCCTTGTTGTTTGAGAATAAAAAAAATTATAGTTTTCAGAGTACTACTGTTTTTCATTGTTTTCAACCAAAAGTATTATTTTTTTATTTTTTTATTTTTATGAATATTTATATTTCGAATTTAAGTTTTAAAGTTGAAGACGGTGATTTGAGGCAGTTGTTCGAAGAGTACGGAGAAGTTTCTTCAGCTAAGGTAGTTACCGATAAGTTTACCGGTCGTTCAAGGGGTTTCGGATTTGTTGAGATGCCCGATAATGATGCTTCTCTTAAAGCAATTGAAGAGTTAAATCAAGCCGAATATGACGGCAGAGTGATTAATGTTAATGAAGCCCGTCCAAGGGAAGACAAACCAAGAAATAATAATCATCGTGGCGGTGGCCGTGGTGATTATGGTGACAGACAACAAAACAGACGTTGGTAATCCGATATTTGTTTGATATAAAAAGCCTCGCTAATGCGGGGCTTTTTGTTGTATCTTTGGACGTTTAATTGTTTCTTAAAAGCAGATGAGTATTCATATATTAGGCATTGAGTCGTCATGTGATGACACATCAGCTGCAGTGATCCGGGATGGTTATATGTTATCCAATATTATTGCTTCCCAGGAGGTACACCGGCAATATGGAGGGGTCGTTCCCGAACTGGCATCCCGTGCGCACCAGCAAAACATTATTCCGGTGGTAGATGCAGCTTTACGGCAGGCAGGTATAGGAAAAAAAGAAATCGATGCTGTGGCTTTTACACGAGGTCCGGGTTTGTTAGGTTCTTTATTGGTAGGTACGTCTTTTGCTAAAGGATTTGCTTTGGTAACAGGAGCTAAACTGATAGAAGTAAATCATTTACATGCACATATTTTATCTAATTTTATACAGGAGGAAGGAAAAGAAAAAGAATTTCCCAGGTTCCCTTTTTTATGTTTACTCGTGTCCGGAGGACATACACAGATCATTGTAATGCGTGATTACCTGGACATGGAGATTATTGGGCAAACTATAGATGATGCTGCAGGAGAAGCTTTTGACAAATGTGCAAAAGTAATGGGGCTGCCTTATCCGGGAGGACCGGTCATAGATCGATTGGCAAAAGAAGGAAACAGTCAGGCTTTTCATTTCAGTAAACCCAGTATAAAAGAGCTCGATTACAGTTTTAGCGGATTAAAGACCTCCTTTCTGTATACTTTGAGGGACAAGGTGAAGGAGGATCCTGATTTTATCGAAAAAAATAAAGCAGATCTTTGCGCTTCTTTACAGCGGACCATCGTGGAGATTTTGATGCATAAACTGGAAAAAGCTATCCGGCAAACCCAGATAAAGGAAATAGCCATTGCAGGCGGGGTTGCAGCTAATTCCGGATTACGGAATGCTGTTGCAGAAGCAGCCCGTATCAATCAATGGAAAGCATATATTCCAGAATTCCGTTTTACAACAGATAATGCTGCTATGATTGCCATCACCGGATATTTCAAATACCAGAGAAAATTGTTTGCTTCCCAGGATATTGCCCCGACAGCCAGATACGAAGATAGCCTGTCCTTTTGAAACTTTCATATGATCTTTTCGTATATCTGAAATAAGATATTGTAACTTAAATATAACATAAATGAAACGCTTAATTATTTTAACATTTGTTTTTATCGGTATGTGTACTGTTGGTCTTCAGGCACAGACCAAAAAAAGTAAAAAAACAGCTGCCTCAACATCAACCAATCAAACTTCAAAGAGTTCTGTGAGTTCATCATTGAGCAATATTGATATAACTGAAGCGCTGAAAGAAGCTTTGACATTGGGGGCTAACGAATCAGTCGGTATAGCATCGGTTGTGGATGGTTTTTACAAAAACCCTGAGATTTTCATTCCATTTCCTCCGGAAGCAAAAAAAATGAAAGATGCATTGACAAAACTGGGTATGAGTAAGCAGATTGCCGAATTTGAAAAATCGATGAACCGTGCTGCTGAGGAGGCGGCAAAAGGAGCACTTGATGTGTTTGTCGAAGCAATAAAAGGAATGACTATCCAGGATGGCCTTACGATCCTTAATGGTGGTGAGACGGCAGCCACCCAGTACCTGAGACAGAAAACCTATACGCCATTGAAAAGCAAATTTTCTCCCATTGTTAAAGAGGCCATTGATAAAGTGAAAGTGACTTCCTACTGGAATCCTTTGATGACCACCTATAATAAATTACCCAGAGTGAAGAAACAAAATCCCAACCTGGATGAGTATATTACAGATAAGGCCATTGACGGACTGATGACGTTGATTGCAGAGCAGGAGGTGAAAATACGTAAGGATCCTGCTGCACAGGTTTCAGATATATTGAGACGGGTATTTGGAAATTGATATGCCGGACCTAGCTGTTATACCTTTCATACATCCATATAAAACGGTAATTCTGGCCAATGGGGATTTTCCTGAACATCCGGAGGCATTGTTTTTTCTTCGTGAAGCGGAACAGTTGATCTGTTGTGATGGAGCAACGGAGTCTTTAGTTGATTTCGGACTGGAACCCCATTATATCATCGGAGATCTGGACAGCCTTTCGAAAGAAACGCGGATCCGTTATCAACATTGCCTGTATCCGGATCCTGACCAGGAGACCAACGATTTAACAAAGGCAGTTCAATTTTGCCGGGACCATCAATGGACGGATATTACCATATTAGGAGCTACTGGTAAAAGGGAAGACCATACCCTTGCCAATATTTCTTTATTGACCGAATACATAAAGACGACGAACGTGCAAATGATCACCAATCATGGTGTATTCGTACCTTTTACCCGGACATCTGTTTTTGAAACTTATGCCGGACAGCAAGTGTCTGTTTTTACCCTGAAGACAGATACGGTTTTTACTTTTCACGGATTAAAATACCCGCTGGTCAGGAAAAAGCTTTTATCGTGGTGGCAAGGTTCTTTAAATGAGGCTTTGGGAGAAGAGTTTATGGTGGAAATAGAAGGCGAGGGGACAGCATTGCTTTTCCGGGAACACCGGAGATGATTGATAATTGATAATTGATAATTGATGATTGATAAGTATCTTATATTCAAAATGATGATAAGTTCACGCACCGACATTATTATATAACTTATATTCATCACATACTTTTATGGCAATAGAAAAGGTTAAGTTATTTTTTGAAGGTTATGGTATTGCAGATAAAGTGCAGGAGTTTGAGGTGTCGAGTGCAACGGTGGAACTGGCGGCAAAAGCGTTGGATTGTGAGCCGGCCCGCATCGCCAAGACCTTGTCATTTAAGTTGGGTGATGCTTATTTATTGATTGTGACGGCTGGTGACGTAAAGATTGATAATGCCAAATATAAAGCAAGGTTCAATGCCAAGGCCAGGATGCTTTCACCGGATGAGGTATCGAAATTCATCGGGCATTCTATCGGCGGTGTATGTCCGTTTGCTGTGAATAAAGGAGTAGTTGTTTATCTCGATATTTCGCTGAAGCGGTTTGAAACCGTATTTCCTGCCTGTGGTAGCAGTAACAGTGCTATAGAATTAACTATTCCCGAACTGGAGAAATATTCTGCTTATAAGGATTGGGTAGATGTGTGTAAAGGATAAAATTAAGTCACCTGTAATAAGCGTAACCAATTTGAACAATGTAACTAAAGGAAATAATAAATAGCACTGAGTATTTAAAAACATGAAGACCCGAATAGCAATTATATTTGGTGGTAAATCTGCCGAACATGAAGTATCCGCGAGATCAGCTTCCAATATTTATCACGCGGTAGACAGAAAGAAATTTGATGTAATACTTATCGGAGTGGATAAAGCGGGTGTATGGCACTATAATTCCATACATAGCCATACTGATTTTAACGTGGAAGAATATTTCAATAGTGCTATTCCCGTCCGGATTGACAACATTGAAAATAAGCCGGTTTTGGTGGACAAAAATACCCATCAGGTCATTTTATCTTTTGATGTGGTTTTCCCGATCATTCACGGGACTTTTGGGGAAGACGGAACACTTCAGGGACTGTTGAAATCACTCAATGTTCCTTTTGTAGGACCTGATGTGATAGGGTCGGCCGTTTGTATGGACAAAGATGTTACCAAAAGATTGTTGCGGGATAGCGGTATTCCTGTTGCAGATTTCATTACTGTATACCGGAATGAGCGTCATGATATCTCATTCGGTAAGGTAACGGAAAAACTCGGTCTCCCGGTTTTCGTTAAGCCCTGCAATGCAGGTTCTTCCGTTGGTGTGAGCAAGGTGACGGATGAAACATCTTTTACGTCTGCCATAGATATGGCTTTTAAATTCGATGATAAAGTACTGATTGAAGAAGCTGTTACCGGTAAGGAAGTGGAATGCGGGATCCTGGGTAATGACGATCTGCAGGTGTCTGTCGTCGGCGAGATCGTTCCCACGAAGGATTTTTATTCCTATGAAGCCAAGTATATTGATGCCGAAGGAGCAAAGTTAAGAGTGCCTGCTGAAATTGATGCCAGGATAGCCGATGAAATTAGGCAGACTGCATTAAAAGCGTTCAGGGTTACCTGCTGTAAAGGAATGGCAAGAGTGGATTTTTTCCTGCGAAATGACCAGACTTATGTGCTGAATGAATTGAATACGCTGCCCGGATTTACAGAGATCAGCATGTATCCTAAAGTTTTTGAAAGCACAGGTATTTCTTATGCCGACCTGATCACACAATTGGTGGAACTTGCTTTGGAAAGACATCGACAGAACAATGAACTGCAAACAACCTTAAAAGTGTAGTCTTAGTGTAAATTCTGGATGGCTTAAGGCAGCAATTTAATTCCGATTTTTAAGTCAATACGTGATAATCCTTCTTTCTGGTTATCCGGAAGGGTAAAGTTTCCTCCGTTCTTTTCCTTCCATTTACTCAATGATCCTCCCATATAAGCTGCTTCTATCGAAATGATAGCTCCGTTGGATATCTTGAAATCAAAACTGACGGAAGCCATCATTCCAATCGTATTTCCTTTTATATCGATACTCTGGCTGTCATAGGTAGATGACTGCCGCTCCCTCATATAACCGGCTCCCACAGAGGGAACGAGGAACATATTCGGATTTCCCAGTTTGATCCTCCCATATAATGACGGGCCAATGTAGCTGGTTTTGAAATTGAGGGTATTGGATTCTTCATTGTTGGAATAGCCGAAATAATTATACCTGAGACCTAATCCCAGGTTATTGAAAAAGAAATAAGTGGCTTCCGCTCCGAAAATGAATCCGATTTTGGTTCCGTCAGCCAGATGATCGAATCCTGAATTTCCGGTTTCATACGATTTTCCAAACCGGTATCCTCCTCCGATATTCAGTCCAATACGAAATGGCTGGTATTCGATTTCCTGATAGCTCAGTGTATCACTATCCGTGATGATAACGATCGTATCCTGTCCCGATAACTTTCCGGCAAATAAGAACAGAAAAAATACAAAAAGCGTCTTTTTCATAGGTACCTGTTATTAATGCTATTTTAATCTGTTTTTACTCATCATAAGACGAAATATGGAGAATATGATCTCCTTATGATACAATCAAACAAATATAAGATATTTTTTGATATAATGATACTTATTCGTAAAATTACGAATGGGGTTTTTCTGTGATTGTCTGGTATAATTCTGTGATTTTTCCCGTAAAGTAATCCCATGAAAAACGTAATTTCTCTGTTTCCATGTTCACTCTAAAATCCGGTAAATAATGTTGGGAATAAATTTCTTCAATAGCCTGTGCAATAGCAGAAGAATCCGGGGGGACAACCAGTCCGACCTTATGGTCCGGAACGATTTCTGATAATCCGCCCACATCTGTTACAACCATGGGAACATCGAATTGGTAAGCAATTTGTGTTACCCCGCTTTGGGTCGCACTTTTATAGGGTTGTACAACCATATCGGCCAGCGAAAAATAGTATTTTACTTCTTCATCCTTGATGAACCAGTCGTGTAACAGGACATCATTATTCAGCCCCAGTTTTTCTATCTGTTGCAGGTATTTTGTTTTGTCCGTGTAAAATTCGCCGGCAATCAATAGCTTTTTCCCCTGGGTGACCCCATTCTTTTTTAATTCACCCCATGCGTCGATCATCAGATCCAATCCCTTGTAGTCACGTATCAGGCCGAAGAACAATACGTAGTTAAGGTCCGTTGCCATATCCAGATGCTCACAGGCTGCTTCTTTCGACACTTTTTCTCCAAAATTACTGAACACCGGATGGGGTGCAAATACGGAAGGTTTCCCGGTAGTGAACAGATCCAGATCATCTTTTACCTGTCGGGACATATAGATGAATCCGTCTACTGTCCTGACAAAATAACGGGTGAGCCAGCCATCGTAAAAATGTTTCTCGTGTGGGATCACATTATCCAGTTGCGATATGATGACCGTATGTTTATTTTTCCGGATAATCCTGCAGATAGTGCCCAGGCAGGGAGCCATAAAAGGTGTCCAGTATTTAAGGATCACCATATCGGGACGTTGTTTCCTGATGTAACGTCCTATGCGTATCCAGTTAAACGGGTTTACGGAACTGACCATACGTGTTATGTGCAGGTCATCAGGAGACGGGGAGTCGGAAAATTGTGTTTTGCCGGGAAATAACAGTTCGGGATATTGTAATTTGAATGTGATGATTTGTACGTCCTTTCCTTTCCGGGTAAAGGTACGTGCCAGCATTTCATTGAACGAAGCCAGTCCGCCCCTGTATGGATATGCCGTACCCAGGATAACTATATGGTCCATATTATGTCCTAATATTGAGCAATGTTGATAAATACAGCCAACAAATATACAGATATAATCAATAAGATGCTTATTTTTGTTTTTTTAACCCTGATCATGATTCATCGAAGTAAAGCACCGTTTCGTTTAGGTATTGCAGGAGGAGGAACAGACCTGTCCCCTTATACGGATATATACGGAGGCGCCATCCTGAATGTAACGGTCAATCTATATGCTTATGCCACTTTGCGTCCGTTGAATAATGGTAAAGTACGTTTCATCCATGCTTCCGGCATAACAGAGGAACTGGACGCGATTGCCGAATTACCGGTGGAAGGGGAATTGTTGTTACAAAAAGGTGTCTATAATTCCATTGTAAGAAAATACAACAAAGGCCAGCCGTTATCTTTTGAGCTGACCACCTCCATGGATGTTCCGACCGGTTCCGGATTAGGGACTTCCTCGACATTGGTCGTGGCTATATTGGGTGCATTTACCGAATGGCTCCGGTTGCCGCTCGGGGAATATGATATAGCTCATTATGCGTATGAGATAGAACGTATTGACCTAGGGATGGCAGGGGGAAGACAAGATCAATATGCTGCGACATTCGGGGGAGTCAATTTTATGGAATTTCAGCAGGATGATAAAGTCATTGTCAATCCATTGAGGATACGTCAGGAAATACTAAAGGAATGGGCGTTCAGTACGGTTTTATACTATACCAGCCAGCAACGGAGTTCAGGTGTTATAATTGAAGAGCAACAGCAGAATGTGCGCGACCGGCGGTCCGAATCACTGGAAGCCATGCATAATGTGAAAAAAGAAGCATACAGGATGAAAAACTGTTTACTGAGGAATGAGTTGCATGAGCTTGGAAAATCCCTGAATGTGAGTTGGAACAACAAGAAAAAAATGGCCCATCAGATATCCAATCCGAAAATAGACCTGATCTATGAGACTGCTGTGAAAAACGGCGCATTGGGTGGTAAGATATCCGGTGCCGGAGGCGGAGGTTACCTTTTCTTCTATTGTCCGGGGATTTCCCGTTATGCAGTGATCAACGCTTTAAATGCTTTAGAAATGGGATCCGTACAACATATGGATTTTAGTAAACAGGGTTTATATACATGGACTACACAAGAATAATCACCCAAAGGATAGAAAGTCATATCGAAACGGCCAATGCTACATTGTCAGATCGGTATCTATTGGAGAAAACGGCGCATATCACCGGTTTACTGGTTGATTGTTACCGTGCGGGAAATAAATTATATATATGCGGAAATGGGGGCAGCGCTGCAGATGCGCAGCATATTGCAGCTGAACTGAGCGGGAAATTCTATATAGACCGTTCTTCTTTGTTTGCGGAAGCCATGCATGTAAATACCTCTTACATGACCGCAGTTGCCAATGATTATGGATTCGATTATGTATATGAACGTATCATTGACGGTCAGGGAAGGGCAGGAGATGTGCTGATCGGACTGTCAACTTCCGGAAATTCCGCTAATATCCTCAGGGCTGTGAACAAAGCCAATGAGAAAGGAATGGTGACCATCGGACTGACAGGAAAACAAGGTGGCCAACTATTAAAAACAGTGCAACACAATATTTGTGTCCCTTCGGATGATACACCCAGGATACAGGAAATACATATTTTACTGATGCATATTGTCTGCGAATTGGTAGAATCTGCTTTATTTTCAAAAAAATGAAGGAAGCGATCATCCTGGCGGGAGGATTCGGGACACGCTTGCAATCCGTAATTTCTGATGTGCCGAAACCCATGTCCCCAATCGGGAACCAACCGTTTCTGGAAATTTTGCTCCGGCAATTGTCATTTTATGGATTCTCGAAAGTAATCTTGTCGGTAGGATACAAACATGAAGTGATCCGGAATTATTTCGGTCATCGTTTTTCCTCCATGCAGATTGAATATTGTATCGAAGATACCCCATTGGGAACAGGGGGAGCTATTCTTCGCTCAATGTCCATGCTGACATCCGATGATGTACTGGTCATGAACGGAGACAGTATTTTTTTGCTTCCTTTGGATGTGTTTTATCATTTTTACCGGAGCCAACAAACACCCGTCAGTATCGCTTTGAAAGCAGCAAATGATTTCGACCGCTATGGCGCCGTTATCCTTGATGGTGATAAAGTCATCGGTTTTGAAGAAAAGAAACAGGTCGCACATGGTGTATTTAATGCCGGTTTGTACTGGCTGAAATCCTCCGTTAAAAATAAAATAAGTGCGCTTGGGGAGCAGGGTGCTTTCTCCTTTGAAAAAGAGGTACTGGAAAAACAACGCTTACCCATGTCGGGATGTGTATTCCATGATTATTTTATCGATATTGGTATTCCGGAGGATTATCAGAAAGCACAGGAAGAATTGACGAACGTTTTTGAGTATTATGTGGGCGGTAAAAAATAAAGAAAGCGCTGTTTTTCTGGACAGGGATGGAGTGATCAACCGGAAAATAGAAGGGGATTATGTGCGCGACTTGTCACAATTCGAACTATTACCGGGAGCCGTGGACGCTATTGTACAACTGGGAAAAATGTTCCAATATGTATTTATTGTTACCAATCAGCAGGGAATAGGTAAAGGAATGATGACCGATGCGGACCTGGAGCGTATTCACAACTACATCATCCGCCGGGTGGAGGAAGCCGGAGGAACCATTACCCGGATCTATTATTGTCCGTCGCTGGAATCTGCCGGTGATCCCAACAGGAAACCTGGTATCGGAATGGGTATGCAGGCGAAAAAAGATTTTCCCGGGATCGATTTTAGCCGGTCCCTGATGATAGGTGACGCACCGTCCGACCTGCTTTTTGCGAAAGGATTGGGCATGAAATTTATCTTTATATCGGAAACATCCATACCCGGAGCAACATATACCTGTCGTTCATTATCGGAAACGGTCGGTATGATTGAGCATTTATAATTTAATAATTATTGATACAAATAAGGAGAAACTAACGAACCTGTACCTAATTCAGTTGTTCCTGAATGATAAGATATGTACCGAAACCCCAATAGCAATCAACAGCAGTAATCCCCTGATCCACCAGCTTTCTATGACGAAGACCACACAGTATAGTATGGTTCCCCATAAAAGGGTCAGCGATAATATTTTTGCCCTTAACGGTATGACTTTCTTTTCCTTATAATCCTGTATGTATTTTCCTAAGACCGGTTGGCGTATCAGCCAGTCATAATATTTGGGAGAACTTCTGTAATACAGATATGAGGTCAGTAACAGAAATGGAGTAGTCGGCAGTAACGGTAGAAAAATTCCGATGATGCCGAGTGTCAGGCTGATCGTTCCCAGAACAATAAAAAGAATACGGATCAGGGGCATTTTTGCAGTTTATTGAAACTGGCCGATGAACACCCTGATCAGGTCAATATCAACCAATAAAGGGAAACAAAATCCGAAAACCGCACCTAGTAAATGGGCGTCATGGTTGACATTATCGGCGGCTTTACGGCTGGAATAATAAGAATAGATCAGATAGAGCGGGCCGAAGATATACGCTTTGATCGGAATAAAGCCCATGAATAATAAGGTACTGTTCGGGTCGAAAAAAATGCTGCAGAACAATACCGCAGAAACAGCTCCCGATGCTCCGACAGAGTTATACCAGATGTCGTCCTTGTGCTTGCGTAAGGTAACCAGTGAAGATATGACCAGCGCCAGCAGGTAAAAAAGCACATACCAGAACATGGGCATTTTCATCCATGTAAGGTCGGCCATCAGCCGGAAATAGCTTTCCACATAGCGTCCGAAAGAGAACAATACCATCATGTTGATGATCAGGTGTAACCAGTCTGCATGAAGCAGTCCGTGTGTGATCAGCCGGTACCATTCCTTACGGTGATATACCTGGTAGGGATTGAACAGAAGTTTGGCAAACAGGTCCCTGCGTGAGAAAGCAAGGATAGAGACTACGGAGGTGATGATTACAATGATAAGCGTCATGGTGTGTTGATTGATTCGACGGCAAAATTAATGATTGGATCTGTTTTGAGAAAATTCCGGTAACTTGTCTTTAAAAGCATGCCACAAGACATCGTCGGGAAGAGGGGCCGTAATGGTTATTTCTTCGTCCTTAACAGGATGTTTGAAGCATATCTGCAGGGCATGCAGATGAATTCCGGCATCTGGGTTGGAACGGGGATAGCCGTATTTCAGGTCGCCACGGATCGGACACCCGATGGCTCCCAACTGGCATCTGATCTGATGATGACGACCCGTTTCCAGATCTATTTCCAGTAAATGATAACGGTCCGATGATGCGATATGACGGTAATGTAATATTGCTTTTTTCGTATTGGCTTTCTCCTTTATATGGGCATATGAACGATTTTTATGTGTATTACGTTCTATATAATGCACCAAAGTATCGCTCTCTTTGGGCGGACGTTCCTTTACGATGGCCCAATAGGTTTTCCGGATGGCCTTTTCCTGGAACATCCTGTTCAGCCTTTCCAGGGATTTTGAAGTCCTGGCAAACATCACTACTCCGCTTACCGGCCTGTCTACACGATGTACCACCCCCAAAAAGACTTCACCCGGTTTATGGTATTTCTTCTTCAGGTAATCTTTTACCGATTGCTCTAACGGAATATCCCCGGTTTTGTCGGATTGTACGATTTCCCCGCTTCGTTTGTTGACGATGATCAGATGGTTATCTTCGTAAAGGATTTCCAAAGGAAAAGGTTTAAAAAGCGATCCTACTAATATTGTTCTTTTTCATTGGGAAAGTCAGAGGTGCGTACATCCGTGATGTATTGCTGTACGGCTCCTTTGATCTCTTCAAAAAGGTTAAGGTAACGGCGAAGGAAACGGGGAGAAAACTCATTGTTCAATCCCAGCATATCGTGTAATACCAGTACCTGCCCGTCTACATGCGGACCTGCACCTATGCCGATAATGGGTATCTTCACTTCCTGAGCTACCTGTGCACCTAACTTGGCCGGGATTTTTTCAAGAACAATTCCGAAACATCCGAGGCTCTCAAGTAGTTTGGCATCTTCCAGTAGCTTATTGGCTTCGGCGTCTTCCTGGGCGCGTACGGCATAAGTTCCGAATTTATTGATGGATTGTGGGGTAAGTCCCAGATGTCCCATTACAGGAATGCCTGCACTAAGTATACGGGTTACGGATTCGCTGATCTCACTGCCTCCCTCGATTTTAATGGCGGAAGCGCCTGTCTCTTTCATGATCCGTACTGCAGATGCCAATGCCTGCTTGGAATTCCCCTGGTAAGTGCCAAACGGCAGATCTACCACCACCAATGCCCGTTTCACACCCCTGACGACTGAAGATGCATAATTGATCATCTCATCCAGAGTGATGGGTAAAGTGGTTTCATATCCGGCCATTACGTTGGCCGCAGAATCTCCTACCAGTACTACTTCTATTCCGGCATTGTCGAGAATGCGCGCCATGGAATAATCGTAGGCAGTAAGCATCGTGATTTTTTCCCCTTTTAATTTCATCGCACTCAAAACATGAGTGGTTACCCTTTTTACATTCTGATGTACTGACATTATATTAACTTCTTATTAATGTGTGTGAAAAGCAATTGCACGCGTTTCATAAACGCGTGCAATCACGATATTATTACCGAACAAGCGTCCGGATAAACATTACTTCAATTCAAATTTAGAGGTTCCTACCAGATATCCGTCACAATAAATATTTACCTCATAATTACCGACAGTTAACTGGTTGTCATTATCTGCGAAGATACAGGCTTCGATATCCTTGTTGTCATATTCAACGATACGTTTGGCCGTATAAACGATATCCGCACCTTCCTGTGTAGGGAAAGTATCGTTGGCTTTATTGGCCAATACTTTTCTGTCGGGCTTGCTAATGACAATATAAAAAAGCTTTTCTCCTGCCAAAGCAACCGGATTTTCACGTACGGTAAAGCATGTTTTCAATTTTTCGATGCGGCGTACCCTTTGTGTTTCGCTGCTGCGATTGGTCAGTCCCTGCACGACGATGTCGGCTACAGAAAGGATCTGGGCCTTTTGTACGGTAGAGGTCAGGTTATCTTTATCTTTAGTCAGACGTTCACGTTGCGCCCGCTCCTGCGCCAGGTTTTTTGTCAGCTGTTGTTTTTCAGCTGTGAGCATCTGGTTCCGGGTGTTCAGGGAATCTACCTGTACAATATAACTCTTTAATACTTCACGTAAGGTAGATAATTCTTTCTGGTACATTTTGATCTTATAGACATTGTCCGCCTGGACAGCCAATAATTTAGTGATCCTGTCCTGTTGTTCGTTAGCCAGATTCTGAATGCTATCGTTATCAGTTTTCAATTCACCAAATTGATCCTGGAGATCGGTCAGGTCTTCTTCCAGCGTTTGCTTCTGTACTTCCAGTATCTCCTGTACTTCCCGTTGTTCGTTTAGTTTTGAAAGCATGATCCCGATACTGGCGCCCAATCCTAAAATTATGATTACCAGCAAAATAAGGATTCCTTTCTGTGATTTCTTTGGTCGATCATTATTGTTTACGGGTGCCGCAGGCACTACTTTATCATTTTCCATATTTTCAGATGTTTAATAAATTAAAATCGCTCAAAGTTATATAATCATTTGAATTTTTCAATTTTTAGCCGGAATTATTGATAAAAAAAGTTAAAAATAATGCCATGAGGACAAATACTTACCTCCTTTTGAGGATGGGAAGTTATAAAAAACTATTCCGGGTGAACATACCTTCCCTTGTCCTGTGATACATTGCCATATTCTATAGCTCTTACAGGGCAGTGGTGAATGCAGGCTACACATTGCACACAGGCATTACCCCATACCGGTTTTCCGTTTTCCATCACAATGGTTTTTGTCGGGCATATTTTTTCACATAGCTTACATGAGGTACAACTCTCTTTCGCATAAAACCGGGTTTTTCCCAGGACAAATTTCCGGAATAGCGGATATACCACATAACTTTTCAGGAAAGGAGAGGAGCCGACCGTATATGAGTCTTTGCCGGATGGTTCTTTGATATCGTTCACAACACCCCGAAGTAAATCCGGTGCATCCTGTAATTTCTGTTCTTCCAGTTCCTTGGGGTCGGTATTAAATCCCGACATCAGGATATAATTATTGGGCATCTGTACGGAATAGGCTTTGGTAAGCCGTATCGATTTTTTACGAAGTGCCTTGCGGATGATTTTATGGGTATAACCGCAATTGTCGCCACAGGTACATATCAGGAAAACCTGTTGTCCGGTATAGTTACCCACTGTCAGCTTCTTGATGAATTTTAGCACCAGGGCCGCCGGTCCCCATGAATGAACCGGAAATACAAAAAATAATTTTTCATCGTCCTTAAGATCATATTTGCAATGACTTTTTGATCCTGTCAACTCATCTGCCACAGAAATAAGTGACTCTTTGAATGTAGTGGATAATTCTTTGGCTACCCATAATGAATTTCCGGTTCCTGAAAAATAAAATATCATATGATTAATTAAAGATAGACAAAACTTAAACCATACTCGTGTATACCTGTTTATATATTTTATGATATAACTCCGGACAAAGATAGTCGGTTTTTACTTTAACGCTTGTACTTTAGTCCTTATATCGGATTGGTTTTTTTACCTGATAACATCCACTCAAAGACCATGTAAATCTGTTACGAAACAACTTAACTTACCCATTATTAAATGTGTATAAAGCAATAAATCAGGAATATGAAAATTATCAGTTAATAACAGGTCGATTCTTACTATTTACCAAAATATTGTATCTTTGTCTGGTCAGGCGAAAAGGAAATAGGCTTTGCTGAGGAGCAACCTGTCAGCGATAATCTGACTGGAATGAGGATGGAGGTTTAATTTTACTTATTCCAAAAATTAGCTTAAAAATAAAACATAATAATAAAATAGGAAAAAAATCGGCTTATATCAGATCAAATTAATCCAGTATTATACACTAATCGGATATGACATTGCAGGGCGAATCTTTATTGTTATAACGCTTTTGGCAACTTATGCAAAAAGACGGGGATGATGTTTCTATTTGGGGTAGTTTTCTTGCCGGGGATCACCAGGCATATGAATATATTTATAAGCAAAACATCCAGAAACTCTTTTTATATGGTATGACATTAACTTCCGATGAAGAATTAGTCAAGGATTGTATTCACGATATTTTCATTCACATATACAAGAACAGGCAAAATTTAGGAAAAACGAACAACATCCGGTTCTATTTAATATCTGCACTGAAAAATAAGATATTGATGGTTTTCCGAAAACAAAAAACATATGATAAATTCAAAAATTCATTAGACGAAGAACCTGTCGAGATAAATACAGCCATTGATAATATAATAAGTGCTGAAAGCGAAATCGAACGCAAAGCGCAAATAGATCACATCTGGTCGGTACTTACCACCCGGCAGAAAAAAATCATTTATTATAAATATGTTGAAGGTCTAAGTATTTCAGAAATAGCCAAAAAAGAAAATATTGATTATCACTCTGTTGCCAATATTATACAGCGAGCTATAAAAAAAATGAGAAATTTTTATTTCAAAAGTGATTAAAAAAAGAACATTCGTGCATTACTATATTAAAATGCACAAATGGAGAAAACAAAAAAAGATATTAAGGACTATTTGAGTTTCACTTTTGAAAATTTTCTTCAGGACGACTTTTTTGTAAAATCGGTGCTAAAGCCGACCGAAGAATCTGATCTTTTCTGGAAAAGTTTTAAGAAAGAGTATAAAGGAGATCTTGACGGTTTTTACAATGCGGCTAAATGCATTAATGATTTAAATAAAAATTTACTGAGCGACCATAATGTTCAAAATATTTGGAATGATATTCAAATATCCAATCGTAAACAACCGGCGAAAATCAGGATCATCTACATTAGCGGATTAGTTACCGCTGCAAGTATTGCTCTTTTATTATTTTTCAGATTTTTCTTCTCACCGGTTCAGGAGATAAATGAACAAGGGATAAAAACGTTTGCCTACGAAAATATATTAACTGAGGAACAAACAGAAACCCAGTTGATCTTGTCAGATAACAAGGTGATATCCTTACCGGAGAAGGAATCGTTCATTCTTTATGATTCGGCTTCAATTAAAGTAAGTTCCCGGGAAACCTTAAAAAATGAAATATCGAAAAATGAAACATCTGAATTCAATCAATTAATTATTCCGAAAGGCAAACGATCTTTTCTCACCCTTTCCGACGGCACCAGGATATGGGTAAATTCCGGTACAAGAGTAGTGTTCCCCGTAGAATTTAAAGCCGGTAACAGGGAAATATTTGTTGACGGTGAAATATACCTTGATGTACAACCGGATAAACATCGACCTTTTATTGTTCGCACCAGCGATATCGATATACAGGTTTTAGGAACGGAATTTAATGTCCAGGCATATAGTTCTGATAATCAGAAAAGAGTGGTTTTGAGATCCGGATCAGTAAAAATATCCAATACTGATGATAAAGAAATATTCCTGCGGCCGGATGAAATGTATGAATTGAATGACGAAAAAGAAGTGATTGCACAGGTAGACGTCAATACATATACATCGTGGATCGACGGAGTTTATATATGCGAAAAAGAAAGATTGGATGTTATTATTACCCGGTTATCAAGATATTACGGAAAGGAAATGATCGTAGATAAAAAAGCTGCCGGATTGAGATGCAACGGGAAACTGGATCTGAAAGATAACCTGGATGATGTGATGGCCATTATCAAATATATTGCTCCTGTAAATTGCACTTATGAAAAAGATAAATACATAATCACCTATAAACCGTAAAAGCCTATGGTAAAAACCGGATAAAGACATAAAAAAGCCGCCTGATAATTGCGGTATCAGCCGGCTGACGATTAAATAAATTAAGTACACTTAACTTATCAAATAATTATGCAAATGTATTATAAATATTACAAAATACATCTGAAAAAACAATTCTTGCTGAAGGTGAAATTTCTGTCCTTATTTTTGTTTTTAGGCGTTAATGCCAGTTTTGCTTTAAATAGCTACTCACAATCAACCTTTTTATCGATTAACGCAAAGAATAAAACTATTAAAGAAGTTTTTAGCGAAATTGAAAAAAGCAGTGAATTCATATTTATTTATTATGAAGATGCATTGGATCTTAATAAAAAGGTCTCGATCAATGCAAGCGGGGAAAATATTACAGAAATACTGGATAAGCTGTTCGAGTATACAGATATCCAGTATATAATATCGGACCGGCAGATTGCTTTATCCAGGAAAGTTAATGCTGATTTATCCAACGAGACCCAGCAAGGGATCCGTATTACGGGTACTGTTTCCGATGATTCCGGCGAAACCTTACCGGGGGTATCCATTATGATCCGTGGAACTACTACCGGGACCGCCTCCGATAGTAATGGTGAATTTTCCATAATAGTACCTTCGGATACTTCTGTTTTACAATTCAGTTTTATTGGTTATCAGCCGGAAAATATCGTTGTAGGTAAACGGCGTATCCTTGCTGTAGCCATGAAAGAAGTAGTTGCTGAAATAGGTGAAGTAACAGTGGTTGCTTTTGCTACCCAGAAAAAGGAAAGCATAGTTTCTTCTATTGCGACCGTTAATCCTTCTGAATTAAAAGTACCGAGTAGTAACCTGACTACAGCATTTGCCGGTAAGATAGCCGGAGTAATCGCTTACCAGCGCAGTGGTGAACCGGGACAGGACAATGCGGACTTCTTTATCCGCGGGGTGACTACCTTCGGTACAGGTAAAGCAGACCCATTGATCCTGATCGATAATGTGGAATTAAGTTCCAGCGATTTATCGCGCCTGAGCCCTGATGATATCGCCAGTTTTTCCATCCTGAAAGACGCGGCAGCTACAGCCCTGTACGGTGCACGCGGTGCCAACGGTGTTATCCTGGTCACTACCAAGGAAGGACGGGAAGGAAAAGTTTCCGTATCATTCCGCTTTGAGAATTCCCTTTCCGCTCCGGTTAAAAACATAGAAATTTCGGATCCGTTGACATTCATGAAATTGCATAACGAGTCAGTGCGTACCCGCGATCCGCTGGCCAGCATCCCATACTCGGATAGTTCCATTGCCGCCCGCGAGGAAGGCCGCAACCCATACGTGTACCCTATGATCGACTGGAAAGACATGTTGTTCAAAGATTACACCATGAACCAGCGGGCCAATATGAGCCTGAGCGGTGGGGGAAAGGTGGCGCGTTACTATGTAGCCCTTTCCTACAACCGCGACAACGGGATATTATCGGTCGATCCGGTCAATAGTTTTAACAATAATATCCAGCTGAATAAATATTCGGTACGCTCTAATGTTAACCTGAACCTGACCAAAACGACGGAACTGGCTGTCCGTGTGAGCGGTACGTTCGACGATTACCAGGGACCCATTACCAGCGGGGCCGATATGTATAACAATGTTCTCAAGGCTAATCCGGTTCTTTTCCCCGCAACTTTTGCCCCCGACGAAACAAATAAGTACAATGATCATATTCTTTTTGGGAAC